>NZ_JAVRCE010000005.1:0-191826 GCF_034530915.1 Nostoc sp. DedQUE09 | reverse complement strand
TTTATCCCCTCAACCCTTGCAATTTTACCTGTTTTAGGGAATGAAACAGCCCTGCTTTGCAAGGGGGAGTTAGAGGGGGTCAGAACGACTTGTGTGTACACCGTAGCCTTTACAAGGGGGGACTAAGGGGGGTAACAACGCAATTAAAATCACAGTCAAACACTTTTCAAACAACCTCTTAGGGCGAGGGCATTATATGAGCCGTCGAATTCACGTTACCTCATCAGATTTTTAATATGTGTCTAAACACGGTCTAGCAGCTAATATTGTTGTGTAAAAATTTAAATTGCAGTCATTTAGTTTTCCAAGACTTTATTTTATTCAATTAAAAATATTTATCAAATCTTACAGTATCTTTTTGGTAAGTACGCCACTTTTAAGTGCGTACTTTTCATTTTATATGTATATACTTTACTATTTAAATAGTTACAAATTAGGTCTAATCAATCAGAATTCTAAACTTTGAATTCTAAATTCTTCTAAAAACAATTAACAACGAGGTAAATTTATGTCTCAAAATACAATTACCCACTTAATTCACGATCGCAATGCCCGTGGTCATGCGAAAATGGGCTGGCTCGATAGTTATCACACATTTTCCTTCGGTAGTTTTTACGATCCTAACCGGATGGGATTTCGCTCTCTGCGGGTAATTAACGATGATCGCATCGCCCCTGGCGCTGGATTCCCTACCCATAGCCATCGTGACATGGAAATCCTCACCTATGTCTTAGAAGGTGCTGTAGAGCATAAAGACAGCTTGGGTACTGGCTCGGTGATTCGCCCTGGTGATGCCCAAATTATGAGTGCTGGAACTGGAATCAGCCACAGTGAATTTAATCCCTCACCAACTGAACCACTACACTTACTACAAATCTGGATTCTTCCCGATCGACAAGGAATAACGCCAAGATATGAACAAAAAGCTTTTCCTCTCGAAGAAAAGCGCGGTAAACTCCGCTTAATTGCCTCTAAAGATGGGCGCGATGGTGCTGTGACAATTCACCAAGATGTTGAGTTATATACATCTGTTTTAGAAGCAGGCGATGTTGTTAATTATCAAGTCAAAAGCGATCGCTATGCCTGGTTACAAGTAGCACGAGGCATAGTCAACTTAAATGGTGAAGAACTCAGAGCCGGTGATGGTGTACAAATCAACGGCGAAGAACAGCTAGAAATTAGCACCAACATCGGCGGTGAAATCTTGCTTTTCGATTTAGGCTAATATTGCAGCTAAAAGGGCGCTTAGAAACCGCGTCGTAAACAAAACCTGCGGGAGCAGGTTATAACAAGGGGCTTAAGCCCCTTGTTTTGTTTTAGTCTGCGCAGACGGACTTCGCCTGTGTAAAATGAGACTGTTGGAATATATCCAAATCACGATTATACTTTCTCATAAAACCATCAAAATACTTGGGGGCAATAGCCAAAAAGTTCTTAGTTTGGGAAAGATATATCAGACTTTAATAAATATTAGAGGTGGCTGTAATGCCGACGATTCATTTTGTGGATGGTGAAAAAGGCGGGGTAGGAAAATCTCTCTTTGCCAGGACAATGATTCAGTATTGTCTGGATAAGAGAATCCCATTTGTGCCAGTGGAGACAGATAGATCGAATCCAGATGTCGCAGGGGTATATAAGGAGATATGTAAATATGCTGTGTTTAGCGAGAATGAACGACAGGCAAATAAGGCAGATAGAATATTTGAGTGGGCGATAGAGAAGCCAGTAATTGTGAATTTATCTGCACAATCGCATAGAGCAGTACAAGGGTGGATTGAATCTAATCAATTACTTGAACTAGGAAGTTCGCAGGGAGTTCTGTTTTGCAAATGGTTTGTATCGACAGGAGGATACGACAGCATCAACCTGTTTGCTCAGTCAGTGAATACTTACGGTGAGAAAATCCCTCATATTTTGGTGAGGAATTTAGGGCTGTGTGATGATTGGGAGCATCTAGAGTCAGACTCTAACTATCAGAACATAGTAAATAAATATCAGATAAAAGTTATAGATTTTCCGAAGTTAGCATACAGAGAAAGAAACATAATTGACCAAAATCGCCTGACTTTTGCAGAGGCTAGAGAATATAAAGAATTTGGGATAATTGGAAAACAGAGAATAGTGAATTTTCTGAAACTTGCTTATGGTGCTTTTGAGAAAGTAGGTATCTGGTATGAAAAAGTTGAGTAACAGTCATTAGTCATTAGTCATTGGTCATTAGTACCTATGACTTAGGACAAACTTTAGCCGGAGATTGGATGGAGGTGCGATGGCGTAACCGCTCACGTTGGCGATCGCTTTGCGAATTTGACTACAATTCTTAAAAAGAGTAGCAAAAACCTAAATGTCTAAAAAGTCCGATTCGCAGTTCCAAAATCTCTTTAGTTCACCCAAATCAACCAACTGGGACGAAAGATTAGCCCAAATAGCCTATCGCTTTAACCGAGAATATCAACGTGAAACCTTTGAACTCCCAGCAGAAGTACAGGCAATGCCGATATTCCGGGAGTGGATTGGAGGTAGTTTCTCAGGTAGAATTGCTTCCCCTTTCTGGGAAATTGCTAAACCTCAAAAAAACCAACACTGTATAGATATTGGCTGTGGGATCAGCTTTTTAATCTATCCTTGGCGGGATTGGCAAGCGTTGTTTTATGGGCAAGAAATCAGTAATGTGGCGCGCGATACCCTGAATTCTCGTGGGCCACAGTTGAATTCTAAGCTGTTCAAAGGTGTTGAGTTGGGAGCAGCTCATCAGTTAAACTACCCATCAGAGCAATTTGATTTAGCGATCGCCACCGGATTTAGCTGCTATTTTCCCCTCGAATATTGGGATGCTGTACTAGCAGAAGTCAAGCGGGTGTTAAAACCAGGTGGACATTTTGTGTTTGACGTTCTCAATCCAGAACAGCCTTTAGCAGAAGATTGGGCAGTTCTAGAAACCTATTTGGGTGCTGAGGTGTTTTTAGAGCCTTTGACTAAGTGGGAAAAAACAATTAAGACCGCTGGTGCTAAAGTCGTAACGCACAAATCGGGGGAATTATTCGAGTTATACAAAGTACGGTTTTAAAAATACTATTACTCAGGGATAACTGGACTCATTGGATCTAAAGAAGTTGTAAAAACAAAATAGATTACCCCAGTTCCGAGAATCATCACAGCTAGACTGAACAGCAACACCCAACGGTCTGTTGGTTCGTAAGTATCTTCTTCGATATCACGACGGACAGCAAAATAGTGTACTGTTGAGAGCCACACCGTGATTAAACCCACCAGCGAAAAGACTAAACCTAACTTCCAGCCGTTGCCAGGACGGGGTACTAAAGGTACATGGAAGGCACGCAGACGCACAATGACGACACCAAAACCTAAAAGAGCGATTCCTGTCCGCATCCAAGCGAGATAGGTACGCTCATTTGCCAAGTGATCTCGGATTCTGGACGGATTCAGTCGTCCTGGCTTTTTTTTATCTTTTTCTTCTTCTGTAGGTTTCAATTTTAACTGCATCAATAACACCCTTATCCCCAAAGCGGCTCTTATCAAAAAAATGCGAAGGTAGTAGAAAATCTCTTTCCAGATGACTTGCAACCAGCACAATAGTTGCGCTACTGAAATATGCTTGTTGTGATTGTACATTTTTCACAAAATTTATTTTAATGCAGATATAGAAATAAAACAAGCCTAAAATTGAGGATAGATAAATTCAAAAAAATAGCCAAGATCAGAGAGATGTTTTACCAGTGTTTGTCCTGTTTTTCTCTGATTTTGGCTGTTACCCTATTTAAATTCAGAACAATCATTCAAAAATAGACTATGCAGTTCTATTTCAAGACTGATTGCTAGGCGCATTAGGAACTCGTGTATTTATTAGATCCTGCGATATATCTGGGATAAACCAGTTAGCCTCTTTGCTGTTAACAACTTTTACAGTCGGGACATTTAATTCAATCGCAGCAGTATCTGGATTCCTCTTAATTACCAACTGAGTTCCATCAAGGATCTTCAAAGCAGCGGCTCCTGTCAATTCTTCACCTTGTCCATTAGGACTAGAAGTGAAATTTGCTACTTGGATATCATTCGGTAGATAGATGCCATCACAATCCCAGTTATTTTTAGTGGATTGACCATCAGCTAGAAAATATAGACCATTTTCGTATACGGCATCTTCATCTTCTTCATCATTTGGTCTTTTACCGTATACCGCTATGGTATTACCTGTTTGGTTGTTGCACTGACCCCAATTGATTCCCGTCTCTAAAGCATATTTTTGCAGTGTTAATTCCTCGGTTCTTTTTTTAATTTCTTCTGGTGTCAGACCTTCAACTTGAGTTTGAGTATCTTTTGTCTGCGAGAGTTGCTGAAGTGCTTTAGTGACTTCGACGTAATCAGGGTTTTTGCTAAATTTTGGTCTATCAGCAAAAGAAGGTTGAGCAAAGGCTAGATTAGCGACAATCATTAAGACAATTAGCAGAGATTTCCAGATTTTCATGTTTTGATTCCTGTTGATGGGTAAGATATTTTCCAGTTTAGAATTCATTTGGCTCAAAAAATTGATGATGCATCTCTTTATTAGACACTTAATTTTTCTTGTTCTTCACTCGACGGCTGAGTATTAAAACCTAAAATCAATGAGAATATATAACTAGAAACTACAGATAAAAGAGTCCAAGTAACATTTTCTGTGACAATAAACACGCCCAAACCAATTAAGATACAAGGGACAAAAGTATTGCCATTTTCAGTTAAAAAGTTGGCGATCGCAGGCAAGTAGGTTAGCTTGTAAGCCGTATAACACCATACACCCACTAGCGTGAAGAATACACCTATAATCACCAGCAGACTATCTAATTCTGAGTTGGCAAACAGGGGCACGTAGACGCTGATATTATCACTGCCATTAGCAAAGGCGATCGCAGCGACATTGCAAGTTTGTGGAGAAACAAAACTCCTAACTATAGAGGGACAAGACTGCTCGGTTTCTTCTTCGGCTTCCTCAGATGAATCCTCTTCGCGTTTTAGTAAACTGCTCACACCAATGATTATTGGCATAAAACCAAGTAGTCTAATCCAGTCCTGCGGTATGATTAGTCCACCGAAGAAACCGGGAAGGCTAGCAATGATCAATGCTGCAAAACCGAGATACTGACCAGCAAGGATGTGACGACTGCGAAAGGTTTTACTTATTTGTGAAAAAAACAACGTCAGAATGACAATATCATCGATGTTGGTGGCAGTGAATGCGGTAATCCCTGTGGTAATTGCAGTTACTAAATCGTTCATTTGTGAATGTCCTTATGTTCATGCTTGGGCATTAGGCGTTAGAGTGCTGAGGGCTGAGTGCTGAGTGCTGAGTTAGGAGTTAAGAGTTAAGAGTTAGGAGTTAAGAGTTAGGAGTTTTATTTATCTCCTTGTCTCCTCATCTCCCCGCTCCTCTGCTCCCCTGCTCCCCTGCTTTTTACTTGCCGTTTGATTCCGTGCCGAAGCTTTGATTTATACTTTAGTCAAACTAACCGATAGAATCAAATGCTTTTATTTGTCAAAATGATAAATGAAAGTGATTAAAATTTTGACACTAAGTCTTAGGGATAAGATAAATGGCAGGAATGACGCTTGAGCAGCTAAAAATATTTCTGGCTGTGGCGCAGAACTTACACTTTACTCGCGCAGCAGAGGAGCTTTATATTACACAACCTGCTGTCAGTGCAGCGATCCACAACCTAGAGCAAGAATACGGAGTGAAACTATTTCATCGGATTGGTCGCCATATCGAGATTGCTGAAGCGGGTAAATTACTACAAGTGGAAGCGCAGAAAATTCTCGATCAAGTTTCCTTGACTGAAAGGGGATTGCGAGAATTGAACAATCTGCAACGGGGTGAATTGAAATTAGGGTCGAGTCTGACAATTGGCAACTACTGGCTACCAAGTAAGATTAGTGAGTTTAAGAGCCAATATCCTGGTATCCAGATTGACTGTACCCTTGCCAATGCAGAAACGATTTGTGTCGGTACAGCGATGGGACAGTTTGATTTAGGTTTGGTGGAAGGTGATGTGAAGCCAGCGCTTCAGAGTACTCTGGAGTACGAAATAGTGGGAAGCGATCGCTTGCAAATTGTGGTTGGTCAAAAACACCCTTGGTTTGAGTGGGGAGAAGTTGATTTAAGTCAACTAACCCAAACTCCTTGGGTGATGCGGGTGCGCGAATCTGGAACTCAGCAAAGGTTTGAGGAAGCGTTGCAAAATTGGGACATTAACCTCAGCGAACTGAATGTAATTTTAGTGTTCACCAGTGGTGAGATGGCAAAAGCCGCGATTGAAAACGGCGTAGGTGCAACTGGAATTTCTGAGTTGATGGTAAAAAAAGAAATCCAGTTGGGGACTCTGCGGGCAATTCGAGTTATTGATAACAGAGAAAGCAACGGTGCGATGCCTGCGGCGGGCTACGCCTACGCAGAAATAGTTCGACCTTTTTTCAAAATCAAACACCGTCAGCGTTTTCAAACTGCTCTTTCCAAAGTCTTTGAACAAATGTTGATATCGTCTATGTTGGATAGTTCACATCAACTATCAGTTATTTAAAGGAGATTGGGCGTTAGGAGTGCTGAGTGCTGAGTGCTGAGTTAGGAGTTAAGAGTTAAGAGTTAAGAGTTAGGAGTTAAGAGTTTTATTTATCTCTTTGTCCCCTCCTCTCTCTCATCTCCCCGCTCCCCTGCTCCCCTACTCCCCTGAATCCTTACGTGCCGTCGAAGTATGCTCCCCTGCTCCCTACACCTTCCGCATATTTCTACCGATCGGGTCAAAACCTCTAGAAAATCGCGTACTTTCATCGTAGTAAGCGCCAGTCAGATTAGCTCCATACAACTTGGCATAGTTGAGTTTTGCTCCTCGGAGATTTGCTTCATTCAGATTGGCACCGCTCAAATTAGCTCTGGTCAAATTCGCTTTGGCTAAATTAGTTCTACTCAAATCTGCTCCCCAGAGTTTAGCTTTAGCTAGGTTAGCTCCACTCAAGTCAGATCCCCATAAATTAATTCCCGGCAAATCGGCTCCAATCAGCTTGTCCCTACTCAAGTTGACGGCTGGAAAATATCTTTCTCCTGCGGCAAAACGCCTTTTTAATTCTTCAGCATTCATGCGTCACGTTGACCTTCTTTAGCAATACAGAAGTTATTTGTTCCCATTCTTGGCTTAGTTCTCCTGAAAATTCTGGCTGACCACTGCGTTGATACCAGAAATGGGCATTATTTAAATCGCCTTCTTTACGGTGCAAATAAGCATGAACCCAGGCACTGTCGGCATTGCTGGCATTTGCAACTATTTGATGAGCTTTGTTCCAATCACCTTTATTGTCATACCACATTGTTTGCAGCCCTTTTGGTAGTGTCTGAAGACATGACCGCT
The DNA here is from genome assembly GCF_034530915.1 of Nostoc sp. DedQUE09. NCBI lineage: Bacteria > Bacillati > Cyanobacteriota > Cyanophyceae > Nostocales > Nostocaceae > Nostoc > Nostoc sp. DedQUE09. The sequence continues at coordinate 184,429 of NZ_JAVRCE010000005.1, read as the reverse complement.
GCTTTTCGATCAATCGCAGGAATTCCTCTGTATTCATGATCGCCACCTAACAAGAATCAAACTTCTATCTCTAAGATACTCCTCAGCTTAAGGCTAAGGGGAAAAGAAGAAGCAGGGGAGCGAGGGGCAGGGGAGCAGGGGAGCGGGGAGATGAGACAGATGAGGGAGATGAGGGGACAAGGAGATAAATAAAACTCTTAACTCCTAACTCTTAACTCTTAACTCTTAACTCTTAACTCCTAACTCTTAACTCTTAACTCAGCACTCAGCACTCAGCACTCAGCACTCAGCACTCCTAACGCCTAATGCCCTTCATCTCTACTTAACTGGAATAACTTCAAACTGGAAAGTACCGATCAAACGGTTATCAATATAGATTTCTATTCTATGCTTACCAACTGGATCGCCAGCAGCGATTGTCCAAAAATTTTCAATTACACCTTCTGGAGCCGACTGTGTGCGCCGTGTTACAGATGTCTTGCCGTCTGCTGATATTGAGAAATCTTCACCATTATCTGTACCCCAAGTTTCTGGAGGTTTTGGTAAATACAAGACTTCACGCCATTTCACTTCACCTTGGTAGTTTTTGAGTTTAATCCGCCACCCGTAGGTGTTTCCTTCCTGAAGTGGCACTCTTGTTGTCTGAAAAATGGTAACGTTTCCTTTGGAGTCAACTCTCTTCAGACCAAACTCGGTGTTACTGACAGTAATCTGTTTTGCATTCGTTGGCGCCGGAGATGATATGGCATTTTCTACCAAAACAGAAGTAGCGTTGATTGGCTCAGAACCTACGATCCCAGATATTAGCCAAAAAGCAGCTAGCACAGTAGTAGTAGTCCAAATTCTCATTAGTATGGTTTTCCTGTCAGACTTTTGGTACTTATTCAAGTAATCTGCCATGTTTTCCGGGTCAAGGTTAGCGATGGTTAGACAAAGACGAAATTGCTTGCAGAAATTTGGCGGATTTAATCAACCCACTGACTTTGGTCAACATCCAATCTAAAATCAGTAAATCATAGTCTTTGCGAAAGGCAAACCATTGCGCCGTTGTTCCTCCATCTGCGTAGGCGTAGCCCGCACTTCGGCTGCGCCCTTCTCTACGAGAGGCTGCACTTCGACTACGCTCAGTGACCACGCCAACGGCTACGCTCAGGACAGGCTCAGTGACCACCGTAGGCATCGCATTTACTGCATACTCATTCCTCACCGTCTTACTCTACGAGACACTTCACGAATGCGATAGTGTGGCATGGATATAGTATCCTGAATTCTAAATTCGGACTCCTGAATTCTGAATTCTGACTCCTTCTTTATCTCCTCCTTTTCTAATCACACTTTGCACATGAGATACCAAGTTGGCGGTAGCCTCCACAGTGACGATCCCACTTATGTTGTGCGTCAAGCAGATGAAAAACTTTATAACAGTCTGAAAGGTGGCGATTTTTGCTACGTCTTCAACTCTCGCCAAATGGGTAAATCATCCCTACTACAGCGAATAAGTCGTCGTCTCAAGTCAGAAGGCTATAAATGTGTTTACTTAGACGTGACGCAATTGGGTAGCGAGGATACTACATCAGCACAATGGTATAAAGGAATCATTGTCAGCATATTCTACGGGTTAAATCTGGCGGAACAGGTCAATTTTAAGCAATGGTGGAATATGCAAACAGGTCTTTCTCCTGTACAAAAACTACACCAGTTTGTTGAAGAAGTATTGCTGCCAAATGTCAAGAGTGATTCTGAAGGAAGCGGCGAAGCTAAAGGCATTTTCATTTTAATTGATGAAATTGATAGTTTGCTGAGTTTGAATTTTCCGGTCAATGACTTTTTTGCCTGGATTCGTCATTGCTACAATCAACAGGCACACGATCCGAATTTTAAACGCCTGGGATTTGCATTGTTTGGAGTCGCCAGTCCATCTGACTTAATTGCTGACAAACGCCGAACACCTTTTAACATTGGGACAGCTATAGAGTTATACGGCTTTCAATTGCATGAAACTAGCCCATTGCTAAATGGGTTACAGGGAGCAATCAGCCAACCAGAAGTGGTGCTACAAGAGGTGATCTATTGGACAGGAGGACAACCGTTTCTAACTCAAAAACTCTGTCAGTTAGTTCTCCAAACTGCCTTAAAGACATCAAAACGAAAAATTGTCCTATCCCCAAACACTGAGGCATATTGGGTAGAAAAATTGGTGCGATCGCAGATTATCCAACACTGGGAATCACAAGATGAACCCGAACACCTCCGCACGATTCGCGATCGCCTACTTTTCAACCAACAACAAGCCGGACGGTTATTGAGTCTTTATCAGCAGGTATTGCAAGCACAGGAAATAGAAGATGAAGGGATGGGGGGACGGGGAGACGCAAAAAGGAAAGACACTAGTGATTTTTTGCATCTTCTACCTGCAATATCTCCCGTGCCTACCGATGATAGTCGAGAACAGACGCAGCTTTTACTATCGGGATTGGTCGAGAAACGCAACGGCTATCTTAGAATTAAAAATCCCATCTACCGCAGTATTTTTAATGCTGAATGGGTGTTAAAGCAGTTAGAGAATCTGCGCCCTTATTCACAGTCATTCAATGCTTGGGTAGCATCGGACTTTTTAAAATGATTGCATTGGTCTGGGTTTCAGAGCTACGATCAATGCTGTCTTCCCAAGCCTGGAACCCCATACCTCACACCCTTCTTCATGACCATCTTCAAAGGGCACAAATCTGCGGTGTGGCGAGTTGCCTGTAGCCCAAATGGAAAACGATCGCTTCTGCCAGTAGCGATTTTAGCGTTAAGCTTTGGCAACTAAATGGCACTTTAATCAGAACTCTTAAACATCAGCAATCAGAACTCTTAAACATCAGCGTGGTGTGTGGGGAATTGCCTTCAGCCCCGATGGCAAAACCCTCGCCTCTGATGGAGATAACCAACTACTTGTGTTATGTGGGATTTAGAACAAGTTCTCCATTTCAACCTACTGAAATACAGTTGTGATTGGGTGGGGGATTATTTAAAGACTGATATAACAGTGGAAAAGAGCGATCGCTCTCTTTGCAATTACAGCCTATTTCATTGATTTGAACCATAATACCTTGTTGGGGCGGCTCAATACCTGTGATGAAATTATCAAACCGCCCTTGCGGTCAGAATTTATAAATATTGAAGCAATTTCAACAGCCAAAACTCATTGAATACAATTACTGACAAAATTTACACGTCAATTTCAATTTGAACAACTAGTTTATTTAGCTGAATATTTGATTAATAATATTTAAAAAATATCAAAAATTCTATGCTTAAACTACTCAGATACATTAGTATTTTTATCATTACCGCCTGTTTACTACTTGCTTGTAATACTTCAGTACCAATTGAAGTAAAACGCCCTCCATTGAAAGTGATATTTGGATCTTTTGTTGGAGAGCTTCCAGGCCTCATTGCTCAAAAAAAAGGATTCTTCAAAGCCCAAGGGGTAGATGTGGAACTAATTCATACACAATACGCCCAATTGGAACAAGCAAACTTCAATGCGGGTAAGTATGATGGGATTACATCGTCTTTAGGGAATTTTATAATCTTGAGTGCCACAAATCCAGATATACAAGGTGTGATCGTTATAGATGAATCAATAGGAGCAGATGTGGTAGTCGCCCAATCAAAAATTAAAACCGTAGCTGACTTGAAAGGGAAAAAGCTAGGTGCAAATCTAGGTGGTTTTAGCGAAGTTTTCGTGACTGAAATGTTGAAAGCTGCAAACTTAACCAGTGATGATGTGAGCTTGGTTCAATTAGAGGCTTTAGAAATTCCTAAACGCCTGAAAAATAATACGATTCAAGCCGGACACACTTGGGAACCCTATCTCTCTGAAGTGATGAAATTAGGGGGAAATATTCTATTTACGAGCAAACAAACCCCTGGCTTGATTTTAGATTTAATTATCTTTCGCGGTGAGACAATCCGCGATCGCCCCGAAGACATTCGTGCATTTGTGCGAGGATGGCTGCAAGCCTCGACCTACTGGAAAGGAAATGTTGAGGAAGGAAACGCTATCATCAGCAAAGCATTAAAAATTCCGATCAATACTCTCTCTCTAGAGGGAATAAACCTACCTGATTTAGGTGAAAATCAAAAATATTTTCAATCTAGCAATCCTAACTCCATTTACAAAACTGCCAAGATATATGCAAACTTTTTTATTCGCTCTGGAAACATTACGCGTATTCCTGAGCTAAAAAGTTTGTTCAATTCTTCCTTCTTGAATCCTTCCTAGCTTGAAGCTATGCAGCACTCCTTTTTAGGCGGCATCCGTACAAAGTTGATCGCCTCATTTCTCATTGTTGCTTTGATTCCGTTGCTGTTATTGGCATTTGTCAACAAACAGACAACCGAAAAAGCACTAACTGACAACGCCCGACAAGCCTTATCTGCGGCAGCTAACGAAACTGCTAACAGAATAGATGCCTTTATTGATGGAAATCTCAATGCCGTGCGCGTAGAGGCAATTTTACCAGGTTTGGCACGCTACCTCAGCCTAATTCCAAAACAGCGAGATGGCAGCCCCGAAATGCAATTGGCGACAGAAACATTAATCCGTCTCAGTCGCAAAGATATGCTCAATATTCTCTCCTATGCTTTGCTCGACTTAAACGGGAAAAATGTATTGGATACACATACACTGAATATTGGCAAAGATGAATCAGTTCAAGATTATTTTAAAAAACCCCTGCAAACTGGTTTATCCTTTGTTTCTAGCATGAAGCGATCGCCGACAATTCCCGATCTTATTACCCTCTTTTTTAGCAGTCCGGTTCGCAATGCCAAGGGAGATATATTGGGTGTATTGCGTGTTTCATATAATGCCACTGTTGTTCAGCAGTTAGTAACTCGGCAAACCGAACGGGCTGGGGAAAAATCTTTTGCGATTCTTTTAGATGACAATAATATTTATCTGGCACATAGTACTGCACCAGAATTGCTTTTTAAATCAATTATGCCTCTGCCTGACGATGTTGTAACTCAACTGCAATCGGAAGGTCGTTTGCCTAATTCTTCTTTCAAAGAATTGGCAACTAACGAGTCAAAACTTAAACAAGCATTGGATAATAAACAGTCATATTTAATTGCATCTTTGTCAGCAACAGGTAATCAGGTTAATCTGATTGCGATCGCTCGTTTGCAATATAAACCTTGGTCTGTGTTGTTTGCACGACCCCTTGCCGTTGCCCTAGCACCTGTAGAAAAGCAAATTCGCGACACAATTTTGCTATTTGCATTTATCGCTGGAATAGTGGCAATCATCGCTTTTATTATTGGACAACTGCTTACAAAGCCAATAATTAACCTTACCAAGATAGTTTTTCAGTTTACCGCAGGTAACTTAGATATCCGTGCCAAAAATAAATCAAAAGACGAAATAGGTCAACTGGCAAAATCGTTTAATAACATGGCACTTCAGTTACAAACATCTTTGGAAACTTTGGAACAACGGGTACAGGAGAGAACAGCAGAGTTAGCCATTGCTAAAGACAAAGCCGAAGTAGCAAATCAAGCTAAAAGTTTATTTATTGCGAATATGAGCCATGAATTGCGATCGCCCCTCAATGCTGTTCTAGGTTTTTCTCAATTAATGTTACGTGCTAAAAACTTACCTGCCGAGCATTACGAAAATGCCGGGATCATTTATCATAGTGGTGATTATTTACTTACACTTATTAATAATATTCTCGATTTATCAAAAATAGAAGCGGGTCAAACTACTCTTAACCCTAGAGACTTTGACCTGTATCGCTTGCTGGATGACTTAGAAGATATGCTACATTTACAGGCAAGTAATCAAGGCTTAAATTTAATATTTCAACGTAGTGAAAATGTTCCATGTTATATTTGCACAGATGAGTTAAAACTCCGGCAAGTATTAATTAATTTGATTACTAATGCAATTAAGTTTACTAAAAAAGGAACAATTAGTTTAACAGTAAATAATACTAGTGAAGAAATCACAGATATTTTAACTCTTGATTTTCAACTCTGTGATACAGGAGTGGGGATTGCAGCCGCAGAATTACCTAAACTATTTAATGTTTTTTCTCAAGCACAAGCTGGAAAAGAATCTCAAGAAGGAACGGGTTTAGGTTTAGCAATCAGTCACAAGTTTATTCAGTTAATGGGAGGAGATATTTCTGTTGAAAGTAAATTAGGAATCGGGACAAATTTTAAATTTTATATTCAAGCAAAATTAGGTCAGCCAATAAATAGCAATATTTTAGAAGTACATCCAAAAGTATTAGAACTTGCACCAGGACAACCTATATATAAACTATTAATAGTAGATGATAAACCTATTAATCGCCAATTATTAATTAAACTTTTACAACCATTAGGGTTTGAGATGAAAGAAGCTAGTAATGGCAAAGAAGCGATCGCTATTTGGAATGAATGGGAACCCCACCTGATTTGGATGGATATGCGAATGCCTGTCATGGACGGTTACGAAGCTACAAAATATATCAAGTCCACTACCAAGGGGAACGCTACAGCTATAATTGCTCTGACGGCGAGTGTTTTAGAAGAAGAGAAAGCGATCGTCCTTTCAGCCGGGTGTGATGACTTTCTCCGTAAACCTTTTGCAGAACATACAATTTTTGATACACTCGCCAAACATCTTGGTGTCAAATACATATTTACTGAAAATAATTATTCAAATTTAGAATATATAGAAAAAAAATATTTAACATCTAACAATCTAATTTGTATGTCTCAGGAATGGATTAATCAATTCTATGAAGCTGCTTTAGAAGCAAATACTAATCGGGTCATAGAATTAATTAGAGATGTTCCCAAAACAGAAACTTTTTTAATTCAATCTTTAACAAAACTTGCGCGTCAATTTGAATTTGAGGAATTGATTGATTTAGCCGAACCCCTGAGAAGCAATGACTCTTGATTCTGATAAAGAAAATAAAGGTAATATTCTCTTAGTAGACGACAGTCCTAAAAATTTACATTTATTAAGTGATTGTCTAGTCAAACTTGGCTACACTGTTCGCAGCGTCACAAGTGGGCGGATGGCACTAAAAACAGTAAAGGCGAAGCAACCAGATATTATTCTTTTAGATATCAAGATGCCAGAAATGGATGGCTATCAAGTTTGTAGAATTCTGAAAGCGGATGAAGTTCTACGCACCATTCCTGTTATTTTTATTAGTGCTTTAGATGATGTTTTCGATAAAGTAACGGCCTTTAAATCAGGGGGCATAGACTACATTACCAAACCCTTTCAAATGGAAGAAGTTGTAGCGCGTCTAGAAAATCAGTTAACCATTCAACGCCAACAACGGCTTCTAGAACAAGAAAATATTAAGCGTAGGGAAACAGAAGAGATACTGTATCAGTCTAGGGCAATGCTAGCTAGTATTTTGAATAGTTCACTAGATGGTATTGCCGCTATGCAAGCTGTTCGCAACCCCGCAACCGGAGACATCGAGGATTTCCGTTGCTTAGTTATCAATCCTGTTATTGCTAGAGCCTTCGGAAGCAAATGTGAAGAGATAATCGGCGAATTAGTACTCAAAAAATTCTTAGCCCGTCTAGAGCCAGAACTCTTTAATCACTTCGTTAATCTCGTCGAGACAGGAGAACCTTTAAAACGAGACCTTTATCATCCGTTAGACAATTCTTGCTGGTATCACTTTGTCGCAGTCAAACTAGGTGATGGTTTTGCTATTACTATACGCGACATTACTGGACGTAAACAAATTGAATTGGCTCTCCAAGATGCAAATCAGAAACTAGAACAACTGGCAAATTTAGATGGCTTGACTCAGGTGGCTAACCGCCGCTGCTTTGATGCACGACTGAAAGCAGAATGGAAACGCCTTGCACGAGAACAACAACCCCTGTCACTGATTATATTTGACGTTGATAAATTCAAACTTTACAACGATTACTATGGTCATCTTGCAGGCGATGATTGTCTAATGAGCATAGCACAAACAGTACAACAGACAATTCATCGTCCTGCCGATTTAGTGGCGCGTTACGGTGGAGAAGAATTTTTGGTACTCTTGCCTAATACTGATTTAGCGGGAGCGATTAAAGTTGCGCAAAGTATTCAGCAAGCAATTCATGCTCTGGCTATTCCCCATGTACAGTCTGATGTCAAGAATATCATCACCGTTAGTTTAGGAATTAGCTCTTGCATACCCATTTGGAACATCAAGCCAGATACACTTATTGCCTCAGCAGATAAAGCACTGTACCATGCCAAACAAAATGGGCGCGATCGCTATTGTAATGATTAAAACATTTTTTATGGCAATACCTTCATTCCCGCCATTAATACATCAGTAACAATTACATCCGGTTTTTCTCTCAAATTAGACTAACTTACAAGCACGTTGCAACGCTTGCTGAAGTAAAGATTGATATTCTTTATCCCCAACCCGATAAGCACCAAATCGTTCCAAATGGGGATTCATCATTTGGGCATCAAAAAATACAAATTCCCTCTGACGCAATCTTTCCACCAACTTAACCATCGCTACTTTTGAGCCTTCGGGAATGCGGTAAAACATCGACTCACCAATAAAAGCCCCACCAATCACAATCCCTAAAATTCCCCCGGCTAATTCGTTACCTTGCCAAGTTTCAAAACTATAAGCATAACCATTCTGGTAAAGTAGCCAGTAAATCTTTTCCAATTCCGGTGAAATCCAAGTTGTCTCTCTATCAGCACAGCCAGCAACTACAGCCTGAAAGTCCTGATTAATCGCTACAGTAAACCGCTGTTGATTCAAAACGCGCTGCAAAGACTTCGGGTAGCGAAACCTCTCATCTAAAGGAATCAAAGTCCGATCGCGACTTCCGTACCAACTCAGGCGATCGCGTTCATCAGCCATGAGAAAATAGCCTTGTGCATAGCCCTCAACAATAGCGGCGATATCATATTGCATAAATAAATATAAAAAAACACTAGAGAAACGCAATTTGATGCTAAAAAATCAACCTCAGCGTTCCTCTGCGTTTCCCTCCGCGTCCCTCTGCGTTTAAAAAAGATGACTCAACCAATTCCACCCATCACCCTACCACCGCCCGAAAACCCCCTACTCGAAGGTGAATGGTTACGAGAACGCTTACAACGGTGGCTAGATACAGAATTTATCCCCGAAGCAGTCAACCAAAATATTGCCCAACGAGCCGCACAGATTTTTGTGCGTCAACGGATGGAAGGAGAAAACGACCTTGGTTCTCTGGTAATTGCCATTGTCACAGAGATGCAGTCCTATGATTTTTCCAATAGCTTCTACGGAGAGTTTGCGATCGCCAACGCCGTCAGCGATCTACTCTTAGAAAGTCTGGGAATTGATAAGTGTTGTGGTCAATAACAGTTAGGAGTTAGGAGTTAGGAGTTAGGTTTGTCTCAATTAATAACTCATCACTCATAACTCATCACTCATAACTTTTTACCAGCTAGACTTAACAACTCCAGGTAAAAGACCTTCATGCGCCCATTCTCGTAGTACGTTCCGAGACAACCCAAAATCGCGGTAAACACCTCTAGAACGACCAGTTAACCAGCAACGGTTGCGGTGGCGGGTGGGCGCACTATTCCGGGGTAGCTGTTGAATCTTCCGGTGGATTTCTAGCTTATCCAAAGGAGATGCTGCACTTCTGAACTCTTCTAAGAGAGCTTCCCGCTTGTCAGCATACTTTTCTATCAACTTGGTGCGCTTTTTCTCGCGCTCAATCATGCTCTTTTTTGCCATATATTCTCTAACTTATTTAAAGACACCGTTTTCCATTCTACAGTCTCTCCATCAATTCTGGGGTTACTTGTGTCGCTTACCCTACAACCACTGGCTTATTTGCAGCAGGACATAAATCAGCAAGCTCACAAGCAACGCAGACGGGAGAACGTGCTTTACAAATAGCACGACCGTGATAAATCAGCCGAATTGACCAATTTTCCCAATCAGACTGAGGTAATAAACCTATTAAATCTTGCTCGATCCGAACGGGGTCTTTTGCTTCAGTTAAACCCAAACGTTCGCTTAGGCGCTTGACGTGAGTATCTACCGTCACGCCAGCATTAATGCCATAGGCATGAGCTAGGACTACATTCGCTGTTTTGCGCGCCACACCTGGAAGCTTTAATAATTGCTCCATTTGGTTGGGGACAACAGAGTTAAACTCAGTGACAATCATCCGACAGGCGGCTTGAATGTTCTTGGCTTTATTGCGATAAAACCCTGTTGAACGCACCAAACTTTCTAATTCTACCAAGTCAGCGATCGCTAAACTCTCAGCATCTGGAAACCGAGCAAATAAAGCTGGTGTTACCTTATTTACTCGCTCATCAGTACACTGAGCCGAGAGAATCGTTGCCACCAACAATTGTACTGGTGTTGAGTAGTTTAAAGAGCAAGTAGCATCTGGATAAAGACGCTTCAGACGAGCTAAAACTTCTATCGCCCGTTGCTTTTTAGATAACGATGTGCGGGTAATGCTCACTGGAATAATTTTTGTACCCACTCCAATTGGCTAGTTAATTGAGTAGTTTCTTTGACTATCAGAAAAATTCCTAAGCCTAAGAGTAACACCAAACCAGTTTGCATTACACCTTCTTGAATACGGGAGGGTACAGGCTTACCACGTAAACCTTCAATTAGCAGAAAAGCTAGTTGTCCGCCATCCAAGGCTGGTAAAGGCAAAATATTGATAATAGCTAAGTTAATACTGATAATTGCCGCAAAAGACAACAAGTTTACGCTATTATCATCAGCTAATTTTGCACCGATTTTGACAATATTAACTGGGCCAGAAACTTGTCCAGCAGTTTGTTGAAAATTGGTAATCAACTGCCCAAAACCGCTGAGTGTCCCAACAAATAATTGTTGAAACCTGTTAGCAGCAAGACCAAAAATTTCAAAAGGACTATTAGGACGGCGATAAATTGCTGTAGCATTTGGACTAAGTGCCACACCAACTACACCTTTGCCATCGGCTCCCAATTTTGGTGTTAATTTTAGGGTTTGTTGTTGGTTTTCACGCAGAATTTTCAGTTCGATTTGCTGATTAGGATGAGTTTGAATTTCTTTTGTCAGCAAAGGAGTTGATTTATCAGAAGCCGGGAGTTCTTGACCGTTAACAGCCAGAATAATATCTCCTTCCCGAATTCCTGCTTGATAGGCAACAGATTCTTGATTAACAGGCTGTACAACGACACCAGCTTGATAGTTTAATTCCTTGGGAATGCCGACAATACCCAATTGCAGAACCAACACCAAGTAGGCAAATATTAAATTTGCGATTACTCCGGCACTGATAACTATCGCCCTGTCTAAAACTGGACGGTTACGCAGCAGATTTGGGTCATTGGGTGGAACATCGCTATCGGGGTCATCATCGGGAAAGCCCACAAAGCCGCCCAAGGGAAAGGCGCGGACAGCATATTCGGTTTGTGACCCTTGGTACTTTAAAAGAACTGGGCCAAAACCCAAAGAAAAACGGTTAACGAGAATGCCTTGAGAACGTGCTGCAACAAAATGCCCCAACTCGTGTACCAAGATCAAAACAGCCAAGACTGCGATCGCTGCTAAAACTGACATAGAGTAAATTGTGAAGATATTAAGCTATAGTTATCTCCATTCTAATTGGGCATTGGGTATTGGGTATTAGTCATTGGTCATTGGTCATTTGTACTGAGCGTAGTCGTTGGCGTGGTCACTGAGCCTAGTCGAAGTGCAGCCTCTCGTAGAGAAGTATTGGTCATTGGTAAATAACAAAGGACAAAGGACAAAGGACAAATTATAAAACTTCACGTCCCAAGTAAGGTTGAAGCGCTTCTGGTATCCTTACTGTCCCATCAGGCTGTTGATAATTCTCTAAAATTGCTGCCATAGTCCGTCCTACCGCCAAACCCGAACCATTCAGAGTATGTACGAACTGGGTACCTTTTTTCCCCGCCTCTTTGAAACGAATATCAGCCCGTCGCGCTTGGAAATCTATAGTATTGGAACAGCTAGAAATTTCGCGGTATTTACCAGAAGAGGGCAACCAAACCTCTAAATCATAAGTTTTGGTAGAGGCAAATCCCAAATCTCCAGTACTTAAATTTACTACTCGGTAAGGCAACCGCAACGCCTGTAAAATTGCTTCTGCATTCCCTACTAATTTCTCCAGTTCATCAAAAGACGTACTGGGTTCGACAAACTTCACCATTTCCACCTTGTTAAATTGATGCAGGCGAATTAATCCCCGCATATCGCGCCCATAGCTACCAGCCTCGCGGCGAAAACAGGGAGTAAAGGCACAGTGGTAAATAGGTAAATCTTCAGCAGCGAGAATTTCACCTCGATAGAGATTTGTAACTGGAACTTCCGCTGTCGGAATCAGCCATAAATCATCATCAGCGCATTTAAAGCTTTCTTCCGCAAACTTGGGTAACTGACCGGTCGCCGTCAAAGACTCAGTATTCACTAACAGCGGCGGACTGACTTCTACATACCCAGCTTGAGTATGAAGAGTCAGCATAAATTGAATTAATGCCCTCTCTAATGCCGCACCAGCGCCTATCAATGTCACAAAGCGACTTTGGGCAACTTTCACAGCTCGTTCAACATTGAGAATACCTAGCTTTTCGCCAATTTCCCAGTGAGGGAGAATATTCGGATTTTGGGGAATGTACTCATCACCCCAACGTCGCACTTCTACGTTATCTTCCTCGTTCTTTCCAAGGGGTGTAGAGTCGCTTGGTAAGTTGGGAAGCGCCAACACAAGTTGAGCAATTTCAGCTTTGAGGTTTTTTTCCTGGGGTTCTAGTTCGCTCAATGTAGCTTTGACAGAGTTACCTTCATCCCGCAAAGCTTGAATTTCTGGGTCTTGAGGATTGATTCCAGATTTAATCTTCTGACCGACAATTTTACCAATTTCGTTGCTACGGGCTTGGAGTTGACTGCGTGTCCCCTCTAGTTCCCGTTGTTGCCGATCTAACAGTAATATCGGTTCGATGTCGTATTTACCACTACGACTATTCAATAGTTGTTGAACTAATTGCGGATTTTCCCGTATTTGCTTGATATCCAGCACAGATTTTTCTCAGTTTTTAGCCTATTATCTACCTGCCAACACATCAGCATATACTGATTTTGGCTTCGTATGAGCAGAAAAGCAACCATTTATATTTTTCTAGCCCGCCCTGCCAATCTTGCCAGGGCTAGAAAAATTTAAAATCCAAAATTTGGGATTAATCTTCCGATTTTCTCGATTCTTGAGTGTTTGCAGGTGAGGGTAGCCAGTAGGCAAGTACGCCTGATAAACCACTCCAGTAGACTGCCTGGTTTTGGCTATTATCGCGTTCCATAAAGATTAGGGAACTACATAATCCAATCATCAATGTGCTAAAAAGTACTTGTATACCAAACTTCCAGATTTCTAGTTTTTTCATAGTGTAAGACCTCCAATACAAATTAATTCACCCTAATAACGGTTCTAATATCACTCTTTAGATGGGTGCTAATATTAAGTAACTGGTATTAGTCTTCACACTCTACTTTAATAATTTCGGAAAAGTACAATTAACATATTTGAATTATTGCCATACAACCTCTGAAAAGAGGAGAAAAGAAGTCAAAAGAATTGCTGATTTTTGACTATTACCTTTTCTTGCGACTCCTTTTCTAAGGTCGGTTAATGCGATTGAGTAACCAAAGTGACGCCACCAGCCCTGCAAAGTGGGCTGAGACGGTGTTAGTGTTTGCCTGTACTACAAGCATATCTAGACCGCTAATAATCCGGGTAGGGTCAAAAAATTGGGTAGTTATCGCTTGTGGAGATATGGATCGTGCTACCAATGTTCCAACGATCGCCTGCGCCCCCAAAAGAGTTACTAGCGTTCCTCCTAAATTTACCCATACCCCTAAGCGTAATACCTGCACAGTCTCGCTTTTCCGAGGGCGGTTGCTGGGATTGGAGGATTCCAATTGCTTGCCTATTCTCGTGTAACGGTAAGCTAAATAAATCCCCCCACCTAAAATAACAAGTCCACAAATTGCTAAAAATACGCCAAAGCCAGTCCCAGGATTATTACTAGGACTGCCAGTTCTTTGATTAAAGATGGCAAACAGTAGCACAATTATGCTAGAAACAACGCCTAGTACTAGCTGAATCCAGAAGCTAATCCAACCTGTAAGGCGAAAAGTTTGGGCAATTGCCCTGAGAGTTGAGGAAGATGATGGGGCATCAGGAGTTTGTGACATAGCGATCGCCAATATGCTGGGTGCTTGATAAAGGAAGACGAGGACGAGAGGACGAAGGGAAGCGAGGACACGGAGAGGTCTTTCCCTACGTCTCCCCTCTCCTGTCTTCTGTACCCTAGTCTTTAGCGCCTTCTTTGATAAATTTACTATCACACTTGCCAAATAAGACAAGAAATTCTGCGATCGAGGAAATCAGAAATGGTTACTGCTTAAGTATGTCTACCGACGTAGCAGCTCGATCCCAGATATATCCTTTAGCTTAAGATTTTAGAATTTGCATTGGGAAAATCACTGTAAAACAAAGTGTTTATTAAGTTTTACAGACAAAAAAGCATTTTACCTGTAAAATTTCTTCGATGGCATTTTATTGCTTAAGCAGTTCTAACCAGCTCGGCATCAATTAACACCAAGATAGTGACTTACTCACTGTCTGTTCGCTCCTCACCACACCGTATAGAGCTTGAGTAAGGGTACATTATTTTGTGCTCCTAAAACTCGCAAACTCGCCCCACAACTTCACAGGCGTGGGTAATTGTTTGATGTTTACGCAATGAATATCTAGTCTAAGTAGCTTTATATGTATTACTCACGTAGTAGTAGCACTGTATACTGGCTACAAGGATTGTAGACTTTACCCTAAGGCATTTTTTAGCCATTCACTAACCATGAAACTTGAGGATATATATCAATTTTTTGAGAATCCTCCGCCAACTTACCTTTGTCAAGAACTAGCAGTTTGTTACATACTGTCTGTTTTATTACAAGGTGAATCCTACGGAACCGAGTTGATCGAGCAATTAGAAACTGAGTATCCCGTCTATCGGCTTTCAGATACCGTACTTTACAGTGCAATTAAATTTCTGGAAGACCAAAATGCAATCACTGGATATTGGAAGAAACTCGAAGGACGGGGACGCCCCAGGCGGATGTACCAAGTTTCTCCCGAATGGCAAGTTCAAGCTCAGGATTTAGCTTTTCTTTGGCAAGACTACATCAACGGGAGGAAAAAGTAACGAATCATTGATAATGAATAAGTCTCCTCCAGTCAAACACTAACAATTAAGTTATGGATACTGCTATTTTGCCTTCTACGTTCCTGCTAACCTTGTTGTTATCGGTTGGGCTGTTTTTCTTTATTCGTGCCTCGACTAAAGACCGCACAGAAATAGCCCAACTAGTATCTGAGCAAGATGAAGCTGTTTTAATGTCTCAATTAAAAGAGTATTTTCGATCGCGGTCTTACCAAGTGGCAGCAGTAGATCGAGAACAAAATCAGGTAACTTTTGAAGGTAATGTTCGCCCCAGCTGGTTCTTAGCTATATTTCTAACTTTACTGGCAGCGACTGGGATTGTTTGTCTATCTCTGGTTACATACCTGCTTTTTCCTAGCCTCAGTACCCTTGTTCTGGGGATGGTACTGCTGTCGCCTTTAAGTGGTCTATTTTATTGGAAAAAATCTGGAAGACTTGAGAAGGTATCGCTCAAAGTAGAAACAACTCAGAGCGAACAAACCTCCTCAAGTAAGATCACTGTAGTTGCCCATCGAGATGAACTCAGCGAGTTGCAGAGGACTCTACAGCTCAAGCCTGGGAAATAATTGTTGATTTTTGCGACCATCTCTTAACTATGATATGCAGACTTCTGACTTGACCTACTCTTTAGGCAATGGAAAGTAGCAAGGAGAAAATCAAGACTGCTGCTTTGTCAGTTTTCCCCACGACCAAAATCGTGGGGAAAAAATTTAAATTCATTAACTTAAATTTATTGACAGAGCAAACTTTAACCATCTACGGCATAAGAGCGCAACTTCACTAGCACTTTTAGACACGCTTGGCTCTATACCCACTCCCTTCTGCATCATCAAATTAGTATCAACCCATGCAATCTAGCGTGGTTTGAAACAGGTTCACTTTCCAACTACCTGGACTAGATTTACTGGCAAATCAGCTACAAACTAAAAAAAAATTAAATTTTGCATAAACTTAGCAATTTTGCCAGTTAATAATAGTCAGGAGCCACATTCAATGCCCAAGATGACCATCTATGGTTCACCGACTAGCTAAAGCAAGAGGTTCTTGACCTGGCGAAGGTTCTAACACCCTCAAACTAGGAAACAAGAAATGGTTTTCCTCTACGTATTGAGCACCAAACAGTCCCTTTTCTGCCCAGAAATAACGATCTGTAGTGTGTTCATTTCGCTTTACAAGTAGCAACGCAGGTGGCAAAATCCCTTCAGCTTGAATAAATCTTCTAGCTGCTGTTACAGGCTTTTCTTCGCCACTTTCGATGCTATATTGAGGCACGTGCTCCAAAATGCGCCGTCCTTCCTGACGACGACGACTCTTCCTTTTGCGTCTCCTTGCCAATCTATTGTCCTCCTCTTTCAAGCTATAGATTGTAGTGATAGCTACAAAATCCGTCGTCATTATATAGGTTCTAGTTCAGAATATCAATACTTTTTAACCTTTTAATATAAGAAAGTTAATATCTTTGAAACATCGAGAAAATAAAATCACCTAAGAATATAATCCCCTAGTAGAAACCATCTCTAAGAAAATTTTAGTTAAGCTTTATTAAATAAGTGAGGTAAAAATTAAGTATCCTCTCTTACATCATGCCTCAAAATCTATAATCTTGAGCAAGAGCTAAAAAATGTTAATGTCTGCCAGTTCCGATTTTCTTGCTCTGTGTCGAGAGCAAATAGCGCTACTAACCCAAGGGCTGGGAGCAACTTTAAGTATTGTGTACCTAACACAAGAATTGGTAGATACTCCTTCTGGCGATGCCAAACTGATTCCTGTGGTGATTTACCCGGAAACAGCATTATTACCGCCAGGAGAGGAAACTATTGAAGCGACGGCATACAAGCAACTTCATGTTGGAAATGCGTTTATATTACCCAATCATCAGGGAAGGTTATTGACAGCAGGTTCAGAATCTCCAACTTCGTCACGGGAGTCTGAAATCCCAGATGCGTCTCAACCCGATCTCAAAGAGGACTACTTACTTAGTGGCAACCAAATTGTTTTACCTCTGATTTATGAGGGTGTGATGATGGGGTTACTGGTGACACGCAGGAAAGATCGGGCATGGAATGAACACGAGAAAAGTCAGATTCAACGGATAGCGCAAACATTAGCGATCGCTTGTATTTTAGATCAGCGGCGAGCATGGTTTGAGCAGCAGTTGCGCGAACAACAAATTCTCCAAGAGAAACAGGGGGATTTGCTAGATAATCTGTTGCATCAGTTTCGTAACCCATTAACGGCGTTACGGACTTTTGGCAAACTGCTATTAAAACGACTACGACCAGCAGACGCTAACCGGGATGTGGCAAATAGTATTGTCAGAGAAAGCGATCGCCTTAAAGAATTACTGCAACAATTTGAACAAGTAATTGACTTGACACAGGCAGATTTAGCACCACTACATCTACCAGAAGATGAAGTATTTGTAGAAGCAACTATCCAAAAAGATGCTAAACCGCCGCTATTATTGCCGGGAACGGGAGATAAAGCAGTTGACTGCTCGTTAGCAGATATATTAGAACCATTATTAATATCAGCCAAAGCGATCGCCCAAGAGCGAAAGCTAAAACTAATAACTGAAATTCAACAGAATTCATCCCTAGTACGTGCCAATGTTAAAGCATTACGAGAGGTGTTAACTAACATTATTGATAATGCTTTAAAATACACTCCTAATGGTGGCAAAATTTTGATTCAGGCGGGGCAAGAAAAAGCTAATTTTCAGGGAATAGTTATTAGTGATAATGGCCCTGGCATTCCACCCCAGGATTTAGAACATCTTGGAGAACGGCATTATCGGGGTGTACAAGCGCAAACAGAAATCCCCGGCACAGGTTTGGGGTTAGCGATCGCTAAACAATTAATAGAGCAAATGCAGGGCGAAATTGAGGTTTTCAGCCCTGCAATCAACTCTAAATTAACTTCACCCAATGCGCCGGGAACTACGTTTATTATTTGGTTGCCTGAAACTAAAAGTTAGTCTATTCAGAATGGGTTATCCCGTTTTTTTCTAACTTTTAACCCTGATCAAAATCATCACCTAAAGTTTATTATTTTTAATAATCAAAATGCTAACTATTTATTTACATAATAGTTAGCATTTAAAGAGTTAGCATATCATCTAAGCGTATTGTCATATTACCTGACTGTACTTCAATCAGCGAAGAAGTTAGCTTATCAAACTCTAGAGGTACACCTATCTCGCCATTATTTATTAATTTAGACAGTGTTGGTATTTTTTCAAGAGACTCATCACTAAGATACGATCTAAGAAGGACAGTTTGCATGTCATTGCTATTGATAAAATCAGTAATATTACGCTTGAGTTTCTCCAGATCCTGAAGAAGTAAAGTAATTCTTTCCTTGTCTTCTTTACGACTATTATAATAGGAATTCTCGCTTTCAGGAATAGTCAGTTTTAGATAGATAGAAGCAACTCTTTCAAGAATTTCTTTAATTTTAGACGTTTTTACATTTTTTGACTGCTTGCTCAAACCAATGTTGTCAAAAAAATTCTTTTTTTGTTCGTTATACGGTTCTCTTATGTTTATCTTCTTATTCTTAAGAGAATTATTCATAGTCAAAATACTATTAATTATATCATTTATTCCTGGTTTACTATAGGTATTGTTTTCAATGCCTACAAAAAATATATTATATATATAAATTCCTATCATGTTTAAATAATAAACACAAGGTTCGATATTTTGGTAGTAAACAACTTCCCTTACTATCTCAGCATTAGTAATATTATTTATAATTTTCGATACTTCATCTTTATTTTCTTCCTGAAATGAGACGTGTTTATAAGTTAAATTAGAGCCTTCACAAAAATCAACTTGTAACAATACATTTGTAGTATTATCTTGAGGCTTTATTATAATCCAATCTCCCTTTTCAATATTCTTTCTATAAGAAGACGAATCTAAAAATTGATATTCGTGTTTTTGATTCTCTAGTTCTTTAGTTTTAATTTTAATTTTCCGACGCAGAAACGCTAAATAATTTGGGACAAAAGGATTTCCCATATCACGAGTAATTTTTGTATATACAGAGTCACTTTTTAAATCTTTCTTATAATACTCTTCTGTCTTGTATGCCTGAAACCTGATAGTTAGATTTTCTGGTTCACCATTTGTCTCTCTGATAACTAAGTTTGTCGGATGTAACTCACTAAATGAGAATGAATTCTGCGAGGCGGAAGATTGCACAGAGCGATTAACTAATTCAGATATTTTATCCAAATACCAAAATCCTCTTACAAAACGAGCAGGTAATTTATCCTTATCCAAGTTCTGTAGTTCTTTGAGTGTTTCTAAAAAACTTGGAGTAGGTGAATTATTTTCCTTTTCCCAATTGCGGCGATAAAGACTATTATTTGTTCTTCTAAATTCGAAATTTTTGCTCTGCTCCAATTCCAGTATTTTATCAAGCACAAGCTGTACAGCTATTTTCTCAGAATTGTCATCACTAAGGGTATAAAAAGTATTTCCTGCTTTGTAAAGTATGCACTTTAAAATAATTTCAACAATTTCGCGAGGGGCATATGTTGTTGAATTTTTATGAAGCTTAAAAGGCTCAAATACTTGAACTAAACTTGGTTCACTAGATTGAAGACTAAAAACCTTCTCATAGTCTTCCATTATTTCATCAACTTTCTTCTCGCTTTTATCATAAATTACTCGAATATTATCATAAAAACGCTCTGGCGATTCTCCACAAGTAAGTAGGTCAAAGAAAATAGCTCCCAAACCAAATAAATCCGTTTGTATGCCTTGTCGTTTATACAATACAATTTGTGTTTTACGGTCGTTATTAATATTTTTAATAACCTCATTATTTACATTAAGAAAAATATGTATCGAAGAGTTCTCATCAAGATAAATTGACTCAATTTCATACTGTTCTTTATTCTTACTAAAAACTACAAAATCATTATTTCCAATAATTGAATCACGAAGTTTAGGATCGGTACTAATAAGCTCAACTTTATGGTTTTCGCTGTCTACTTGAATATCTGCATCACAAATATCAAAATAGTCTTTTTGTTCTGGTGAACGGTAGTGACGTGTTCCAAGAGGTAGCTCGGCATTAGCTATTGGCAAAGATGCAGTTATTGGATCTCTTTTTGGTAAGAGAAACCCAAGATCGCCAATCACAGCCTTAACTTCAGAACCCTCTTCGTTTACGAAAATATTTGCAGGTTTCATATCGAGGTGTAACAAACCAGCTTTATGAAGAGTTACAAGGCCTTGAGCAATATCTTTTAAATATGGAAGTATATTAGCTATACGATCTTCAAAGGTCATCTGTCTAAGAATCTCATATCCTGTAAGGTTCCCAGCAGTAGTATGTTGAGATTTTTCCTCTTCTGTATTTTCTTTACCGTCTCTTTCCAAAATGTCTTTCAGTGTTGCATCATACTTCTCAGTTACTAAAGCATAGTTTGAGATTCTTAATGGCTCAAAAAATACCTTTAGTGTCTTATATACATTTGATTCTTGAAATGAATCAGTCCAACCGACTGTCCTGATAACACCAAAAATCTTTCTCTCTCCCTTGGCTCGTGTAATTTCTTGTGTTGACTTAATTTCATTGTCAAAACGTGACTGATCGATCTTATGAGCATAAAGAAGTTTAACAGCAAATCTGTCTTCTTGATTACTATCATGGGCTGCAAATACGATACCAAAAGTGCCGTCACCAAGTTTAATAGGCTGCCCTTTTTCATCTAGCGTCAAATAAAAATTTTGGCTGTTACCCCCTAAAGTTTTAAACGAATACTTTTCATCTTCTTGTTTAAGGTTATCTTCTTTATCTAAGAACATAGTGATTTACTCCTGAGCTAAAATAAAGAGAAAATATTCTTTACGGGAGGTTTTAGGTTTATATTCAATTAAAATTGTTCTTTTAACTATGTTTTTCTCTACTGAGAATACTAAGTCAGGAATTGCTTCCAGCTTTATAATTTCACTAGCTTTATACTCTGTAAATTGGAAGGTTTCCGAGAATTCTAATGATAAATTATTTATATCTATAACTCGTTTGGAGCTATTTCTTGGAAATTCTAACTCTAGAATCCCGTTTTTGTTAAAACATAACCCAAATTGTTCTGCATTTTCAATTGTTTTAATCAATGCCCACTCATTTTCTTGTATAGGAATTAATTTAACATTGTCAATTAACACTGATTTATCTTCTGGGTTTCCTTTTTTCTCCCACCAATTTCTTTGATTAATGATTAAGTGTAATCCACTGCTGAAAGGAACATTCTGAATATTGAGTTTGATGTTACTTCCTGGTTCTATTTTCCGTTTTTCTGGCGTATTACTTGGAAGAAAAGCAATAGATTCATTTACATTTTCTAACGAATTTTCTAAACTTTTATTTGTCGAATTTTTGGGACTAATTATAGCTAAAGGCTTATTTTGATTACCTATTATAACAAAATTAAAATTCAGAGACGTATTGATATTTTCTGCAAGTTTTAGATTCAGATTCTCGACACCTGTAAGTTTAAGTTGAGGGATAAATCCTTGAAATAATTTAATAATATCTAATAACTCTTGATTCATAAGCATTATCTCCTTTCTCTACACCTAATTAATTTGAGAGCTTGAGCAAAAGTACCAATATTAATAAAATTATTTTTAATAAATCCTAGAAGAATTAGTCTTGTCTTACCTCTAAAGCGCTATTATCACTCTCATTAATAAAAATATCGCAAAATAATTGCTGAAATTTAGTTTCAGCAATTTTATTTTATAAAAATGGTAAGTTAAGTCAAAAAATAGCGTGAGTACTACATACTTACAATATACAGCACTTACACTAATCTTACAATTCAACTTTAGATGGACGCTTTTTTATTACTCTCATTAGAGAATATTTAAAACCTTGTTTTTCCGTGCTGGCTTCCAAATAAAGATTTTTTGGCTTTACCGATCAAGGCTTTTAAAAAGATTCAAGGTCAGCATCTTATTATTCTCTCATCAGATATATAAAAGAGGGCTAAAGTCGAGTTACAAGTTATGATGTGTTTACGCTGAAGAGCAAAAAATTTTAAGAGTATCCCAAATTTACAAAATATATTGAGGTAAGATACTCGTAACCAATCTCTGCATATTATCAGGACTTAGGCAGTGAAAAGTTGAAACCCCATCCTCCAAGCAAGCTTAAAAAAGTGGAGAATCTTAAAAGCCCCGAATTGCGGGGATTAGGAGATATTTTGTGTGTAAATATTAAATGATTTTCTTCCATAAGTTATGTTACTCTTGTTCAAATTGAAAATTAAGCTTCAGTAAACTGTTAGCCCAAGAAGAATAGATATCTCCAGAAATTATTATTCGTTGGCTAAAACCCTTGTAGAGCCGTAGCAGTGCTACGGCTCTACATTCATTTTCGGAGAAGTCTAATTTATGCAAACAGATTGTGGGTTATAACTTTGGACTGATAACTATCTTAGTGAAACCAACAAGTTTTGATTAATGGTCATTTGTAAATCGGTATTTGGGTCAATGGCGATTAAGTCAACACTATTCTTCCCGAAGAACAAACCAACCAACGCACCGATACCAGCACCACCCAAGACTTCTTCTGTGGCGATCGCGCGATCGCCAGTGACAGCAGATACCGCAGTTGCCGCACCTGCGCCCAATACAGTATTCTTGATAATTGAGCTAACACTAGTACCCTTCTTGACGGTTTCAGTTTTGGTAATAACGTCAGAAGTAGCGTTCAGCTGATACTCTTGACCACTGGTCAAAACCAGTTTTTCAGCAACGAATTGAGAACCACCCGTAGCAGGTTTGAGTTGACCAACAACTTGACTACCAGCAGGAATCACTACAGCTCCGTCTTGCGTAACCACGTTTTGGGATACTGTCAATGTCAAGGGCGAGGTTTCATCCTTTGTAACGAGAATTTTTTCTGCCTTGTCATACTTCACAGGAATAGCAGTCCCTTGAGCAATTGTCACTGAGGTAGGTGTTGGGGTAGTAGATCCGACAGCCACAACATAAGGTGAGTTAATTGCTGAGGCTTGATTAGAACTAACCAATGCTTGGTAGATAAAAGCTGCTACCTGAGCGCGAGTGGCGGTTGCAGTTGGATTCAGGAAGTTCACATTCGGATAGTTGACCACAATTTGTTTTTCAGTTGCTGCTGCGATCGGGCTACGGGCATAGCTAGCGATATTAGAGGCATCGTTGAAGTATTGCAGAGTGCTTTCGGTATTACCACTGGGGCTATATTCCAGACCGTTAGCAAGGGAAACTAAAACTTGTTGGCGGGGGATAGCTTGATTAGGCTCAAAGCGATTTCCAGGATATCCAGATAAGAAACCAATGGTATAAGCTTGCTGAATTGCGCTGGATGCCCAATAGTTGCTAGGTACATCAGCAAAACTGATTGGCTGGCGTTGCTGTGCTTTTTGGAAAGCTTTGTTGACCATCGCGGCAAATTGAGCGCGTGTCACCGGTTCTTCGGGACGGAAACTACCATCAGGAAATCCGGCAATTACACCTCGTTGAGATAATTGTTGAATAAATTGTGCCGCCCAATAGTTAGATGAAACATCAGAAAAAGTCGTTTGAGCTAAAGATGGTGAAGCTGTAATGAAAGGCGCTACAGTACCGACTGTGACGCTAAAAGCCATGAGTGCAGCTGTTCTAGATTGCCAACGATTTAAGTTAAACATTATTTTTTTGCTCCAGTTATATTATTTTTTTACTGTTAATTACTTAGACATTTACTAAAGTACAAGGTTCCTAATTTTTCTGCTTTTTGTCAAAACCATGACTTTAGTCATACAGCCATAATTAAAAAAATCTATGCCAAACGAACTAGCTAATAAAAGCAATGTCATCACACAATTATCTATTAGTAAAGTTCCTCAAATATAGATCCTGAGTGAGACGATGTAGAGCCAGAATAGTTGCTATTAAATAGAAAATTTTATGGCTAAAAGTAAAGGCGATCGCACACTCTATTTAAAGTAGCGATCGCCTCTTGAATAACTATTTAAGTCAACAGATTCTAATTGTGACTGATAGAGGTGTTGAAGTAGTAGACTCAACAACCATTGTATAGGGCGAGTTAATTGCTAAGTTTTAACACAACATAAGGCGAGTTAATTGCTGAGGCTTGATTAGAACTAACCAATGCTTGGTAGATAAAAGCTGCTACCTGGGCGCGAGTAGCAGTTGCGGTTGGATTCAGTAACTTGACGTTCGGATAATTCACCACAATTTGCTTTTGGGTTGCTGCGGCGATTGGGCTACGGGCATAGCTAGCGATATTAGAGGCATCGTTGAAGTATTTTAAAGTGCTTTCGGTATTACCACTAGGACTATATTCCAAACCGTTAGCGAGGGAAACTAAAACCTGTTCGCGGGGAATAGCTTGATTAGGCTCAAAGCGATTTCCAGGATAACCAGATAAGAAACCAATGGTATAAGCTTGCCTAATCGCGCTGGATGCCCAATAGTTACTGGGTACATCAGCAAAACTGATTGCTGGCCGTTGTTGGGCTTTTTGGAAAGCTTTGTCAACCATTGCGGCAAATTGAGCGCGTGTCACCGGTTCTTCTGGGCGAAAGCTACCATCGGGAAATCCGGCAATTACACCTTGCTGAGACAATTGTTGAATAAATTGTGCCGCCCAATAGTTAGGTGAAACATCAGAAAAAGCAGTTTGAGCTAAAGATAGCGGGGAGCATCCCACTTTGATGAGTTTGTCTTGCAAAGGATAATTCACTGGAACGCAAACAAAATCTGCTGACTTAGCCTCTATAGATGTCCGCGTTGGTGGATTTTGTTTATCTAACTGTGATTTCAAATCGTCAGATATTTTTTCGAGAGTGGGATGCTTACTTAAAAACTCTGAGTCTGCAACAATATCGTGAGGCCCCTTAGCAGTTATTTTAGAGCTATTGAGATAGATATTATAATCATAAACAACGTTTTTGTTTTTAGTGTTGTTATTAATATTTTTCCCAGGAAAAGCATAGAGAATGTTCCTGAGAATTCTGACATCAGATGAGGTATGAGCAAATATTTGTCCACCATTAAGTTCTGGACTCTGATTATTTAAAAAAGCTGTGTTATTGACAATATCAACATGGTCGCTAAAAAATGCATGAATACCCGATCCACCATTATTAAATGCAAGATTGTTTTTAACTAAAGTACGTCCTTTATATGGGGCTAGCTTTGAGTTGTCTTGATTTCTTGTACTATCGATAATAATGCCATTACCGTCTGTGATCTTTCCGACTGCAATCCAAGGGATGTACATACGATTGTTGTAGGTCTTGTTGTTGGTAACAAACATCTTGTATCCCTTGTTGTTGTCAGAATTCCAATTATTCAACATTGAAATCCCACTAGAACCATAAACACCATACCAGGCATTATTAAAGACCACATTATTATCTATTGTCACATAGTCTGCTTGAATCGCTGAAATACCTGCTCCTCCACAGTCATGCACTTTGTTGTTCAGAATACGAATGTGATGAACATGACCATTCGTTCGTCCGTCAATGTTGATACAGTTTCCATTCGTCAGTGGGTTTTGTTTGTTAGTCTTCTCACTCATCGCATAATCAAGGGTGATATTGGCATTGTTTCCTATAACCTCCAGCCCGTTGATCTCGATATATGAAGCTTTATTTGAAATCGTGATACCATTCCATGTATTGTGCTGAATTTTTGGAAAATGCCCAGGATATGCTTTATACCTAATCCATGCATTTGCAGTTCCAGAACGTTTAATACTTACTACACTCCCAGCTTTGCCTGTATTTCTGTATACTCCGTTCATAATCAATACTGTATCGCCAGGGTTCGTAAGGTCTGCTGCTTTTTGAATTGTTTTAAAGGCAGATGAAGTAGAAAGTCCGCTATTCTTGTCGTTTCCAGTACCACTAACATAGTATGTTTTCGGTGTTGAATTCGCGCTTATTAGCTCACGGCTAGATAGGCTCACTTCGTTGTTAGTGGATACCTGGCGGACGTTTTCTACTAAAGATACTTTTATATTGTCTCCCGGAACCAAAAGACTTAATACTACGGGAATTGCAAGATATGTGCTTAAACCGAAACCTTGAATTACCACAAGAAAAAGCTCCTTGATCGCTACTACTTAACAAAAGTATCAGGATATTCCATAATTTTGAATACTCTTTTGGATACAGAATACAATAGAGTCAATTTTGAAATAAGTATTACAACAAATATCGATATTGATTAAGACGATATAGAGGTTTAATAGTTGCTGTTAAATAGAAGTTTTTAAGGTTAAAAATAAAGGCGATCGCACACTCTAGTTAAAGTGGCGATCGCATATCAGGGATAATTAAATTCACAACTTGAATCAAGTTAAATTTAGTAGCGGGATCGTGGTACTAAATTCAAGTTAGAATTCAGTGTGAGTCTCAAATCTTGTGCAGGTCTGAGGACAAATGCATTTCCTTCTTTTTTCCGCAACAGCACGCTAGCACCCGCACCCGCAGCCGCACCGATAACAGGTTTTAAATCGTCAATTTTGCGATTACCAGTAATTAGTGAACCTAAAAGACCAGCACCTCCACCAATAGCTGCGTCAGTTAAAACCTGACTTGTGTTAGCCCCTTGTCTAACTTTTTGAGTTGTGGTGTATGTCCGAGAAGTTGCATTAATCGACTGACGCTGACCATTAGAAAATTCTAATTCTTGAGCGACAAACCGTACACCTTTTCCTTGGTTATCATCATCTCTTGTATCTCTGGAATAACTATCTAAGTCAACAGATTCTAGCCGTCCATTTACTTTCGTACCAGCAGGAATCAAGACGTTTCTATTTCTGTCGATAATGTCGTTCGCTATTCTCAAGGTTAGAGATTTACTTTCTCCAGGAGCAATAGTAATTGTCTCTTTCTCGTAGGTGACAGGAAGAGCAACTCCAGAAGGAATGGTAACGTTTCCGTATTGCCCAGTTCTGTTTTGATCAATTCTGTATTGAGCATTAGCAGGAGCCAAGCTGAATAGGGGGCTAATGACGGTTGTAGTAACTGCTATTGCCATAAGTGCAGCAGTTCCAGATTTCCATTGATGTAAGCGTGTCATAAGATGGTTATCCTTTGTATATGTGATGTATTTAATGACGAGGATTCACTGAGTTTGTTTCTGACTGTTTTGGAACCGGTCTATAGGCGTATTCCGAAGATAAAAGTACTTATAATGATGGGAAGTCTTTGCGATCGCGCAGACGTAAACCGTCATAAACATCGCTTGTCAGAATTTGTATTTTGCTAATGTGCGTTACTAAAATTAAAGATGAAAGGTTTACACGACGTAAATGAGTATCATTTTGTTCCAAAATGCTGTTTTATTACTCATGCCCACATATATAAGCCATTGAATAGAGGCGAATGGGTTGACTATGAACTCTTACTTCCATTCTAGATTTATTTGCGAATATTTGTGAAATATTTTCGGTTTTTTAACGAATAATTCACTATCTATTATATGGGTATTTATGATTGCTGCTGACGCTGTTTAATCTCTGCGATCGTTAATAACAAAGTATCTTCTATTTGCTGTCGAATTTCATGGTTGACATAACAATCGCTATTTAAACAAGATATAGCAGTTTCCGGACTGGTGAGGTACTTTTTCAAAGCTACTAACCTCGATAACAAAGATTTGGGTGTACCTCAGTTGCTTAGAAAACGCTATATAGGCACTTCAGATTATCAAACTTTTGCCAAAGCCTTCTTGTTTCTCATAGCATACTTATTTTTCAGCACTGGTAGAGCTGCAAGGATTATACCTATACCAAGAATAGTAGACGGTTCAGGAATGGAGGAAGAAGATGTATTAATACGTTGAGCGAAGATACCTGCTTGACCTTTTTGGCTACCTTGTGTCTGCCAAGCTATTACAAATTCTGCTGAATCATTATTAGGAACAATTGAAAAATCGTAGATTTGATTTCCTTCTGAAGCAATGGTGAAGGGATCACTGATTAGATTGCCTGATGTACCAATAAACTGCCCAACTAAGCCAGATTCGTTTATCCATGCAAGTAGATAAGTTTGTAATGTTTCGTTAAAAGCAACAGACAAAAACTCATAAGATACATTGCTACTGACAATAATCTCACTGCCTATTATTGTCCCACTCTTATCAAGAAACCGACCACGGATTTGTGGATATTCAAAATTCCTATAAATAATGAGAAATTGTTTACTAATAGGGTTAAAAATTGTTCTGATAGGACTTAGAGGCGTTGCCCCAGATTTAAAATCTGGTGGCGGTACAATTTCAAGTTGTTCGCTTATTAGTCTACCGTCTGCATTAATAAAACGACCTTGTACCGTAAATTTGGGAGAACTTCCTTGCTCACGCCAGGTTGCTAAGTATTGGTTATTAACACTGTCTAATGCAACCTGTCCATTGGGAGCGCTGTCACCAGAAGCATCAAGACGAATATTAGAATTAATTAAGGTTCCATCCGATTTAATTCGCTGCCCCAAGATTCTGTTAGCTGGCTCGAAGGCTCTAGCTGTCTGGAAGTATTGGTTAACTTCAGGATTATAAAGTAGACTAATTTCTTGCCCTGCACTACTGATTAAAAAATTGTCTCCAATGAACTTGCTGTCTGCTGTTAGTAGTTGACCTACAGAGTTGTTATAAGGGAAAATTGGGTCTCCTTGAACTTGAAAACTCACTAAGTATTGATTATCAGTACTGTTATAAGCAATAACTGGCTGAAATTGACTACCTAAATATCGACGAGATAAGTTGATGTTTCCCTCAATTAAAGAACCTGTAGTGGAGAACCTCTGTGATACCAAAACTTGTTGGGAAGACTCTATATAAGCCCATACAGCTATATACTCTTGCTCAATACTGTTGTAAGCTAAGGATGGATCGGATGCATATCCTGTTCCTTCTGATAGTTTAATAGGATTGCCTATTAGCGCTGCATGTGCAGAGTTAATTCCTATCGTTGTTAAAGTCAATACGGTGGTAGAAATAAAAAATTTAATTGGTTTGCAAAATTTTTTATTCATGTCACTTTTGAATAAAATTTTTGAAAAGTTAAGAGATAGTAAAAATTCTTGCAGTTCTAACATCTTCAAAAAGTCCATTATCGGTTCGGTATAGAGTGTAGCAAAAACATATGGATTTGAGGAAAGATAGAAATCATTAAGCCATGTATCAATAGCTTTTTGCCTACCAGCAGCAGCTTTGATTTGAGTACCAACTTGGAAAGCAGTGGCTAATCCACTAGCTCGTAGCGAACTTAGCGATCGCCCGGACATAAGCTAACCATTACACTTTTGCTGATTCTAACTGCCAATTTGGCTATTCATGCTCACCGCATACACAACTCACTCATATCACAAACTTGTATTTAAGCCTACAACAAACACTCACCTGTCAAAGTATGGATGTAGTGATTCAAACGATTTGGGAGTGAGTCGATGTTATCTAAGAAATTTCCTTCAAGAGATGAAGTGCTGGCTGTTGTAACGCTGATTATGGTAATTGGTTCTCTCACTCTTGCAGTTATCGATGAGAAGAGCCGCCCTCCATTTCTCGATTTAACCAAATTTGCTGTCGGTACATACATTGGATTGTTGATACCTCGGTCAAGGTCAAGCGATCGCGATGTCTAAGACGAGCTACGCCTACGCAACTAGCCAATAACAATCCTAAATAATTCC
Organism: Nostoc sp. DedQUE09; assembly: GCF_034530915.1. Lineage (NCBI taxonomy): Bacteria > Bacillati > Cyanobacteriota > Cyanophyceae > Nostocales > Nostocaceae > Nostoc > Nostoc sp. DedQUE09. Next base: position 154,427 of record NZ_JAVRCE010000005.1, on the reverse strand, counting down.
CAAGAAACAAGCTCCCCGACTTCTTTGCAAAGTCAGGGATCTGTAACTTTCAATTCTCACAAATCAAAAAATAATGTTTTCTTCTCAGACAACAGAAAGAAATAACAAAAGTCTCCTGGAAAGTTTCATTTTTCTCCGAAGACAGTAAAAGTTTTTCATGCAATAAGAAAAATTGACTGATAGTATTGTAAATTTTTGTAAAATTGATGTCTTCAAGACTAGAAACCTGATATCTAGATAGCTAAACTAACAAACAGTGCATCTGTACTGTTATTTATTAAAAATAGATGTGGCGCTATAGCGTGAATGATCCCAGTACAACTTATCCTCAAAAACTTCCTTAGTTACCGTGATGCAACTTTAGATTTTGGCGGTTTGCATACGGCTTGTATTTGTGGTTCCAATGGTGCGGGTAAATCCTCCCTTTTAGAAGCAATCACTTGGGCAATTTGGGGTGAAAGCCGCGCCACTGCTGAAGATGATGTCATCTATTCTGGTGCAAAAGAAGTTCGGGTTGATTTTACTTTCCAAAGTAACCAGCAAAAATATCGGGTAATTCGTACTCGAATTCGGGGAGGTACTAGCGTTCTTGAATTTCAAATAGAAATACCATCTGGGTTTCGCTCACTCACTTGCAAAGGGGTAAGAGCAACACAGGATTTGATTTTAGAACACATCAAGCTTGATTACGATACATTTATTAATTCTGCCTATTTACGTCAAGGTCGTGCAGATGAGTTCATGCTCAAGCGTCCCACAGAACGCAAAGAAATTTTAGCGGAGTTGTTGAAACTCAATCAGTATGATGATTTAGAAGAACGGGCAAAGGAATCTTCTCGTCAGTTCAAAGCGCGGGCAGTGGAGTTAGAGCGTTCTTTGGAGTCGATAAAAATTCAGCTGCAACAACGCGAAATCACCCAAGCGCAAAGAGTAGAGTTAGAAGCCGAACTCAACCAACTGCAACAGGTGCAAGCTTTTGATAATATTCAATTACAAAGTTTGCAAGTTGTCCAGCACCAGCGCCAAAATTGGGAACAACAACTTAATTTTATAAAGCAGCAATACCAAAATCTTACCCAAGACTGCGATCGCCTCCAACAAGAACAATCAGCTATTGGCTCTCAGCTATCAGATTTAGAAAAAATATTACACCAAGAAGCTGAAATTAAAGCTGGATACGCCCAATATCAAAGTCTTCAATCTCAAGAAGAAGCTTTTGCTGTCAAATTTGAAGAATACACCCGCGCTGGGCAGAATCGCCAACAAAAGCAACAACAGCTTACCAAACAAATTCACGAAATCGAACGGCAACTGCAACAAGCCCAAGCGCAGCTAGAAGCTTTGCAGCAACAAGAGCGAGACATTCAGCAAACTCTGACTAAATCAGGTGAAGTAGAAGCTGCTTTGTCACAGCTAACCGCAGCCCGTCACCATGTTGCTCGTTTAGATCAACTGCAAATGCAAGTGACTCCCTTGTTGCAACAACGATCAACTTTACAAAGTCAACTTGATCGCACTCATGCTGGTTTGGTAGCGCGACTCGAACAACTCCAAAATACTGAAAACCAATTGCAACGCCAGCACCGCCGCCAACCGCAACTGCAACAAGCAGTGATGGATGTAGCAATCCAGATTGAGGAACTGGAGAAAAAGCGGGTTTATCTACAACGAGTTCAAGAAAAAGGGCAAGAAAGGCGGCACTTTATCGAACGTCTGCAAGCTCATCAACGGGATTATGAAAAACTGCTGGGAGAATTAGAGCAGAAATTACAAATGCTCCAAAATCCTGAAGCACTTTGTCCATTATGTGAGCGTCCTTTAGACGAACATCACTGGAGTCGGGTAGTGGAAAAAACCCAAAGTGAGTTAGAGGATACTCAAGGGCAGTTTTGGGTAGTGCGAGAACAAATGGCTGTATCTGACCGAGAAATTCAGGTACTTAGGCAGGAATATCGCGATATATCCCAACAATTGGCGGGCTATGATGGTTTACGCGAACAGCGGGGACAGTTAGCAGCCCAGTTAGAAGCGACAACTGATGTTCAACAACAGTTACAACAAATTGCTGCTGAAAAACAGCATTTAGAGCGATCGCTCCAAGCTGGTGACTACGCTCCCGATAAACAAGCCGAACTCCGGCAGTTAGACCAATATCTGCAACAAGTTAATTATAATGAACAAGACCACGCCCTCGCCCGGAGTGAAGTTGAACGGTGGCGATGGGCAGAAATTAAACAAGGGCAAATTAAAGATGCGACTAAGCGACAAGCGCAACTATTAGCCCGAAAACCAGAATTACAATCCCAAATTGCCCAATTACAAGCCAGAATCCAACAAGATCAGATTGATTCTGAATGTGCTAAACAAATCGCGGCTCTTGAGCGTCACATTACTGAAATTGGCTACAGTTCTGAGCAGCACAACAATTTGCGTATAGCTGCAAAGAAAGCTCAATCTTGGCATTTGCGGTATCAACAACTGTTATCAGCCCAGCAGCAGTATCCCCAACTCCAGACGAGATTGCAAGAGTTAGAGGAATCCAGAAGCGCCAGATTAACCGAGCGGCAAAAACTCGGCGGACAAATCGAAAGCATTATTCAGCAACTACAAGCAACAGCTAACCCCTCTGCCCAAATTCAAGCTCTAGAGCAGCAGTTAGCAATCCGCAGACGGCAACTTGATGAGCAAATTACAAAGTTAGGGCGTTTAGAACAGCTGGCGCATCAACTCGAAACGCTGCAAATTCAGTACGAACAACAGCAGCAGCAACTACAAGCTTGCAAGCAAGAATATCGAGTTTATCAGGAATTAGCGCAAGCATTTGGTAAAAATGGTATCCAAGCATTGATGATTGAAAATGTCTTACCGCAACTTGAAGCTGAGACAAATCAACTACTTTCGCGGTTGAGTGGAAATCAATTTCATGTACAATTTATTACTCAAAAAGCTGGACGCAGTGCTAAATCAACTAAGAAAAATGCCAAACTGATAGACACTCTAGATATTTTAATTGCCGATTCTAGAGGAACACGAGCTTATGAAACTTACTCTGGTGGTGAAGCATTTAGAATTAACTTTGCCATCCGTTTAGCTTTGGCGAAATTATTAGCGCAACGGGCGGGAGCGGCGTTGCAATTGTTGATTGTGGATGAAGGTTTTGGTACACAGGATGCTGAAGGATGCGATCGCTTGATTGCTGCGATTAATGCGATCGCTTCCGATTTTGCTTGCATTCTCACCGTTACCCACATGCCCCACCTCAAAGAAGCCTTCCAAGCCAGGATTGAAGTGAATAAAACTCAACAAGGTTCGCAGTTGAGTTTGTCAATTTAATTGTATTTTACCCGTGCATCCAGACCTAATGAGCGAAGCTTTTTGGTTAGTGTTTCTGCTTGGGCGCGATCGCTAAATGCTCCAGCATTCACATAATCCCCTAGATTGGATTGCTCCGCGACAGCGCTGGGTATATATTGTTGCACTTTACTCAGAGTATCATTACTGGAAATTGGAATTATTACTCTGTAAGGATTATTGGCAACTAATGTATTGCCATTGGTAACAGGTACTACATAATCATTTGCAGGAGGTAATGCATAGCGGTTAGTGTCAGCTAATACATAATCATTATTTTGAGTATAATTACCCCCAGTTGAACCATTTAACCCCAATGCTTCCCAAGTTTGCCAATCTACATTTCCAGTAGAATTAATTCGAGAATATTGCTGGAATGCAACCACAGATTGTCTGGTGTAATCGTTGAAAAGTCCATCAGGATTAGCATTAGAGAAACCCAACTGCACCAAACGCTCTTGAACTACTCTGACATTTTCTCCGCGATCGCCTACAGTTAGATAATTTCTGCCTGGTTGTTGAATACCACCTGTAGAGACTCTACGCACTGAGTCCAAAACTAGGGCATTAGCAATGCCATCAACAGGTAATCCATTATTTCGCTGGAATGCAATTACAGCTTCTCTAGTCATTGGGCCAACATTCCCAGTGGCATCAGCATTTAAATAACCTAGCTGCCGCAAACGCACTTGCAGTTCTCTGACTTGTTGAGTGGAAAGACTCGATCTTCCTGGAGTCGGAGAGGAACCCATTAGTGCGTTCCAAGTTTGTCGATTCACAATCCCGTTAGCAGTTATGCGATAACTTCGCTGGAATGCAATTACAGCATCTTTAGTAATTCGTCCAAAATTCCCAGTGGGATTAGTATTAAAGTAGCCTAATTGCCGTAGACGCTGTTGTAATCTTGTGACGGCTGCACCAGTTTTGCCTTGAGAAAGAGTAGGATATTGACCAACTGGCGCTCGCGATGCGCCACCGATACTTCTATTAGAACTTCTACTTTGACACGCTCGTTGCAAGGCTCGTTGAGTACTAGCACCCACAACTCCATCAGCCGATATTCTATTGGCTTGCTGGAATTTAATCACAGCATTTTGAGTCAAGCTAGCAAACTTACCTGTCACTGGGCCGTTAAAATAGCCTAACTTTTTTAAACATCTCTGGCTACTGCTAACTTCAGGCCCATTACTTCCTATTTTCTGAAGTGCTAAAGCTTCTCCAGCAATACTCAGAAGCCCTGTAATTAGAGCCACAGACAAAAGACGCATTGCAGCACTAGTCGATAACTTTTTCCAATTTAAAAATTTAAAATTAACTACGATAGGAACAACCTTGATGTTTTCGGATGCCTCGTAGACTGAGGCAAGCTTGATTAAATGGCTAGCTACCCCTGTTTTCACTTGCTTTTTTCAAGTTAATGAATATAAAAAAGTATACCACTTACTATGTGTAATAATTACTTTTCGTATGATTCTTTACAAGTAAGTGTCCTGGGAAGCAGAGAGTGGGGAGATGAGGGAGATAGGGGGACAAGAGGACAAGGGGGTAAACAAAACTCCTAACTCTTAACTCCTAACTCAGCACGGGCTAAACGCCCCGCTTCCGCTAACAGCACTCAGCACTCCTAATGCCCCATGCCCCATGCCTATTGTTCATCAACTTTTTCAGTATTACCTGCTTTCACCCAACCTTCTTGTTCGCTACCTTCCAAACGGATCTTTTGCCAAGCTTTATCCTCGCTTTCTGACAAAATAATAATTTTTTGATTAAAAGTAACTCCACCAATCTTTTCAGCTTCTTGATTTGGTTGCGATCGCAAACTCAAGCCTTCAGCCCAACTAACACGTCCTCGGTAAGCTCCCGATGGTAATGGTTTTGATGATGGGGTAGCCTTTGGTGATTCTGTAGGAGTAGAGGTTGGGCTTGGAGACGATTGAGGAGATGTCCCAGGTGTAAGAGCGGGCTTACTTTCTCCAGGCTCAGTTTTTTTAGGAGCTTGGGCTTTCACCGAAGGACTATCATTGGAATAAATGGGTTTGGCAGGGGCTATGCCAGTACGATTCATAAAATAGAGTGCAATTGCGGCACCGCCACCTATTAGCACAGCGATCGCTAAGAAAAACCCCAGTATAAACTTTGTTAAGCCAGACAACATAATTAAAACCTGATTATCAAGAGTCAAGGGTGAAGGTGAGCCAGTCATGTGCGTATTTTCCCCCCATTGAGGGGAGCGGTGTTGAACTGGCTCTCAAGGGTTACGAGTAAAGAAACAAGTAACCCATCAGTATAAGAATCAATAGTCCATAATAATTCATCATTAACTATTGACTTTTGACTAACTGATTATTGTAGCTATGCTGAATAGACATCTGGTGAAATTAAATATGCGTTATCCAGAATCCTTGTAGAGACATAGAAGTGCTACGCCTCTACATTTTTTTGGATTCACGTAGTGCGCCGGAGGCGTTCGCTCAAAGGACTGTGTTTAGATGCTAAACGCGCTCTCCCAGCAGCAGCCCATTCTTGGAGTTGCTGAATTTGCTCTACAGCAGTTCGTGCTAAGGGTATGATCTGACTGGCTGCTTCTAAAATGTCGTCGGTAGCAAAGTCGCGGTTTTGGCTAAATCCAATATGCATCGCTTCAATTAAAGTTTGCTCAATCTCGGCCCCAGAAAAATCGGGCGTTTCATAAGCTAACCTTTCGATGTCATAACTTTTCAAGTTATGGGGGCGCAGTCGGGATAAATGAACATCATAAATTGCTTTTCTCTCTTCTTGGGTGGGCAAACCCACAAAGAAAATTTCATCAAATCGCCCCTTGCGGAGCATTTCCGGCGGTAAGGCTTGGATGTCGTTGGCGGTGGCGACGACAAACACGGGTGAGGTTTTTTCGGCTAGCCAGGTAATAAAAGTACCAAACACACGGCTAGCTGTTCCGGCATCACCTTTACTACCAAGTCCGGCAAAGGCTTTATCTATTTCATCAATCCACAAAATACAGGGAGCTAAAGCTTCAGCTACTTGGATCATTTGGCGAGTTCGAGATTCTGATTCACCCACCAAACCACCAAATAACCTTCCCACATCCAAACGTAGCAGGGGTAAATGCCAATGATGAGCGATCGCTTTTGCCGTTAACGATTTACCAGTCCCCTGAATACCCACCAACATTAAACCACGGGGGTGCGGTAATCCGTACTGTCGCGCTCGATCTGTAAATGAACCTCCCCGCCGAATCAACCAATCTTTCAAGTTATCCAGTCCGCCAATATCAGAAATTTGCTCAGTGGCAGGATAGAAGTCCAGGATTTGGGTTTGGCGGATAGTTTGGCGTTTTTCCTCCAAAACCAGATCCACATCTTCTGGTCGCAATTCTCCGTGGGTTGCGATCGCTCTTGCCAAAACCCGGCGAATTCGTTCCATCGAAAGCCCTTGACAAGATAGCACCAAATCATCTAAAAGTTTGCCAGCAAGGGAGTTACTAGTACCTTGTAGTAAGCGTTCTATCTCAGTTCTAATTTCTGGCGCGGCGGGTAAGGGAAACTCGACGACTGTCAGCACTTCGGTTAAATCGTCAGGGATGGCGATGCGTGGTGACAATAGGACAATATTTTTTGGTTGCGATTTGAGGAGTCGCGACAGGTTGCGGAGTTTGCGAGCGATCGCTACATCATCTAAAAAGCGATGATAATCTCGTAAAATCAATACCGCAGGCGCGGAAGCTGGTAATTTTTCGATAAATTCTAAAGCTTGTAACGGGTTACGTCGTCCAAACCCAACATCATTGGGGTTTCCTTGGTAGCCATCGACAAAATCCCAAGTATACACTGGGCGATTACCCTGGTTGGTGGCTTCTTCCCGGATAGCTGCTTCTACCCGCTCCTCTTCGTATGTGGGAATATAAATCAAAGGGTAGCGGGCACGTAGGAGCAGTTTAAACTCTTCACGGAAGTTCATAATGTAACTGTGGTTATTAGTTCTTCTCTCATTGTTCAGGTTTGTATCGCCTCTCACAACTAAAAAACCAACATCTACCAGTTCATAGCGGTTATCAGTGCGATCGCTCTATGTGAGATATTTTTTAAAGGTGATCGCTCTTTTACAACAAAAATCATGTATTTAAACCACATCTGTCATAGGGGCGCAAGGCCTTGCGCCCCTATGACATGTCTATCTACCTGAAAAATAGCTGTAAACTAGAAACCCGACTTCTTCAAGAAATCGGGTTCTACATAAATCTCATAAATTAACTGAGTAAAGTAATAGATACGTTACTATCCTGGAAGTTGCCTTTTCAGTGCTTCCAGAGAAGCCCAACGGTTATCAATTGGAGTTTCAGGAATATCATCAGAATTATCTACTGTACTACTTACAGCAATACCTGGACAATTGCGATCGCACAGTTGCCGTTGTGGTACTGCCAAGCACATCTGCTCATACAGCCATTCGTTTGGATAAAAATAACCATCAGGCGGTAAACTTTCCAACAAATCTTCCATGACTACTTCCCTTTCTAAGGGCAAGTCATTTGCCTGATTTACCGTTTCGTCTAACCAGATGATTTCTTTCGTATCAAGCCCTAAACGATGATTGTATTGCTGCAAGCAGCGGTTGCAGGTACAGGTAATAATTGTTTCTGCTTGACTAGATACTTGTAAGTAATTACCATGATGCTGTACGCGCACGTAGCCGCGAACTGGTGTCAAAGTTTCCAGACCAGGCAGAAATTCATTAACCTGAACTTCCTCTGTCCGCTCCGGGGCTTGAGTTAGCTGCGGAATATAAACTGCGTCCATAGGATTTGTGAGACATCCTCACTGAAATTTATCTTGATTACCAGCGACTATACTGATATTGAATTTTTATTTTATCTCTTAAGAACAAGAGAAATTTTGAAATTATATATGGTATGGTTATGAGTTTTCAATTAACTCCAAACTCATAACTCTTAACTCCTAACTCCTAACTCCTTCCAACGAAGCTGGACAGACAACCAGATGGCGATGTGGCTCTTTACCGCGACTGAAGGTTTCTAAATCTCCAAATTCCTTTAAGAAGGTATGAACTTGACGCCGTTCAGCAGAACTAAGAGATTTGATTTCCACTTCTCTACCAGAAAAGCGCACTTCATCGGCTACTGCTTCTGCTAATGCGCGAATTTCGGCTTCTCTTTTGACCCGGTAGCCATTTAACTCAATGGTGTAAGAGGCTTGTTCTTCCGGGGGTTGGCTAAGGTTTAGAACCGAATTTGCGAGATACTGAATCGCATCTAACACAGAACCATCAGCACCAATTAACACCTGGATTTGTTCTGATGTCAAATTGGTTTGGTCAATAGTCAACCAGTAGTTATCTGGTTCTGGAGAATCGCCGTCTTGAGATTGGGCAGTTTCTAAATGACCCTGAATCTCAGCAGGTATTCCAGTGAGTTCCAGCAGGGTTTTTAACCACTGCTGACCTCGCTGCATCGGAATGTCGCTCATGATCCCCCTGTCGCCTTTTTCTTAGGACTTTTTGGTTCAAATGGTAATGCTTTTTGTTCTGTGACTGCTGCTTCTTTCTCCTGGGTTTCTACAATTTTTTGCAGTTCCTCCGGTAGAGGTTCGCGAGAGAGAAGATAAGTTTGGGCGGTTTGGAAAATATTACCAATCACCATATACATCAGCACCCCGGCTGGTAGGGGGAAGAACAAGAACATCCCAGAAAAGATAACGGGGGTGATTTTGTTAACTGTATCCTGCTGCGGATTGCCACCACTGGAATTTTGCCCGGAAAGCATTTGGCTAACATAAAGGCTGATTCCAAAGAAAACGATCATGGCGACAATATCCCAGTGGATTGTGCCATCTGCATCTTGTGCGCCAACCCTGCCTAAAGCATCAATAAATAGAAAGCCTTTTTCTGCTGCTAATCCAGGAATTGTTCCTTGAATGGTGACATCTCCTGGTTGCAAGGCTTCTACATTGCCCTCGGCATCAATTTTTATCCTATCTTCACCCTTGGTAATTTTCCAATCAGGAATCAGTTTATTTTCTGGGTGTTCTGCTAAGAGTACCTGAAATGGTTTACCTTCAACAGTCTGATACTGTATCTTTGTTTGTTCTCCCACCGCTAATTTATTTCCGCTGGGAATAATGGCAGCTACTTTAACGTGTTCCCCATCTGCAATGTAAATATTTTGAGGAGCAGTGGCAAAGGCTTGTGGTTGAATTTGTTCGATTTGTTCTGCAGGAAGAATTTGCAGGTTAACGCTATAGTTCGCACTTGCAAAAGGCGAACCCCGCAAAGTAGCAAACAGCGCTAACAAGACTGGCATTTGCACTAGTAATGGAAAGCAGCCTGCCAAAGGGTTGCCAAATTCTTTTTGGACATTAACCATTTCCTCCTGCTGCTTTTGCGGATCGTCCTTATAGCGCTCTTTAATTTCTGCCATCCGCTTCTGCATCAGAGGTTGTACAATTCGCATTTTCCGCATATTGCGAATTGAGCCAGCACTCAGGGGATAGAGCGCGAAGCGGACTATCAGGGTCAAAGCAACGATCGCTAATCCGTAGCTAGGCACAATACCATAGAAGAAATCTATGATTGGCAGCATCACGTTGTTCGAGAGAAAGCCGATACCAAAATCCATTATTCTGAATTCAACCTGAGGTACTGTAAACTGAATCTAATTTATCTAAATCATGATTTGTCGGCGACTATCTTTCGCTACGGATAGCCGCACATTTAAATGGAGCATTGGGAATTGGGCATTGGTTCATTTTCCTCATCTTCCCCTGCTGCCATCACTGATTGGCAGTGGCGCTAAATTCGGGATTTTTCGCAGCAATTCTTTCGTTTATGTAGTCATAGACTTCCCGAAAATTGGGAATTGCACGCAATTCCAGACGACTGCCGTTTTTTAGGGTGATCGCCATATCTCCCCAAAAGCCAATGCCACGGGGAACTTTGACGATTTTGACAATTTCTGAGTAAATTACGTCAGTGCGATCGCGTCCCTGCCAACCTCCAATCACAGTAATTCGGCGATCGGTGATGCGGAAACGCAGCCACAATGCCCTGACAATTGCTCCAACTGCTAATGGTAGCCCGACAATGGTTAGCCCAATCAGCAGGTTGACAATTAAATCCCCAACATGGGGGCCACCTTCATAATAAACATCTTCACGAATTCCCATCGAACACCTCAGCTTGTGCCAACAACTGCTCTAATTCTTGCAGAAATTGTCGGCTTACGCACTTAGATTCTGCTGCTGTAGGTTTGACAATGAATACTAACCGCCATCCTGGTGATAATTTTGGCAGCAAGTTGTATAAAGCAGCAGTAATTTGCCGTTTGATTCGGTTGCGAACCACTGCCCTTTTGCTGACTTTCGTGCTAATTGAAATACCAATCCGCGTGCTAGCAAGGAGCTTTGAGTCAGTTGCTTGTGTAGTCTGGCTGGCAGTGTCCAAAGAAGGTTTCATTGAACACAAAGGCTTTAAGGCTCTCAATGTTAAATAAGAGCCATGACGCCGAATTCCTTCCCGGAAAACTGCCTGGAAATCCTTTCGGGATTTTAGCCGATTTGCTTTGGGCAAAGCCACAGATGCTCTTTTAGCTTGATATGCCCTAAACAGCCAGACGGTGACGGCCTTTTTTTCTTCTGGCGCTAATCACGTTTCTGCCGTCTGGTGTCCGCATCCTGGCGCGAAAACCAGAGGTTCTTTTTCTCTTACGGCTAGTACCGCCCAGTGTTCTTTTCATACTCTTCTCCTCTTAGGTGATTTTTATAAAAACTCACAATCTCTAATTTTATCACTTTGTTAGGGAATTGGGAATCGCCGATTGGTTATATCCCCACTCCCTACTCCCGATTCTTAATTAATGCTCAAAATCCATGTTCCCATGTAGCGTAGTAGTGGCACATCGCCAGGGGAGAGTACTTGACAGTTAAAATAGTAAACTCCGCCGAAGGATGGGTTTTTCACGTTAGATAACACTACCTCGACTGCACTACCTGCTGGTACTGGCTCTTGAGGAAAAATATTAATCAGTTTACCTTCTTTGTCCCACTTCACCTCAGAAAGCGGTACTGCTTTGCCTTTGACTCGGACTTCAATTTTTTTCTGGTCAAAAGTTCCTTTGTAATAATCAGGGTAGTTAATGGCAAATTGACCAACTGCCAATTTCATTCTTTTGGCTGGAATCCTTAATATGTATCGATCCCAACCATTAGCTTGTCCCCCAAAATCTAATCGGAAGGGTAGCTGATTTTCTTGTTTGACGCCGCTAAACAGCGTAAATCCAGGTAAGCTTTGCGCCCAAGTCAAGGTTGGTAATCCAGTAACCAAAAAGCTAGTCACGGCTAAAGCAGAAAGTAAACGTCGCATAATTGGGCTTCCTCTACGAAAATATAAATCTGTTATCTAAAAATAACTGTGTGTTAGTATTCTTTACTAAACTTTACTACTGACTTCCTGACAATGGACGTTTAATTCCCAAAAAAAGTGCCATCCTGCCTGAAGTTTAGGCAACAGTAAAGGTACTTAGTATTAAAACAACCGTATATTAATTTACTTCATTACCCTTGTGTAGCCATGATTTGATTCCCAAGTTGGGTCAAATTTGAACTAGATATAAACACAGTTAAGGGTGGGATTGTGTTTCTAAATATGTATAAGTGTATCTAAATTTGAGAATTTTGTTATAAAAATTGAGGTGTGCCATCAGCGATCGCCAGTTAACTTGGGCTAAATTGATTAAAATAAGTTGGATTGGAATCGAACTCGTAATCATTAAAATTTGATTGGGAAATTATCAAGGTTTCAAAATTCGGTCAATATTACTCTATAAGAAAGGAATACCAAAATTTTTCAATCCCGAAAACAAGCTAAAGATAAAGATGCAAAATTTGGGAATCAATTTAGGATGTGCAATACGTAACCCTGTTTGCAACTATCTGAAAATATGACATCTGCGAGCGGCAAAGTGAGGCTTTGCCTGGAGAGCTAAGAGTGGGAGAGGAAAGATTCAAGGTTCAATCTACAAGTAAAATTCATGGCTGATGTTCCTGCCTAAGTACTATGAGTGGGGGACATCTATCATCTAGACATCGCTTACTTGGCAGAGATTAAGTATTTATCTTCAGGAGATTTCATGAGAATAGCAGTTGCTAAAGAAATTGAGGTTTGTGAACGTCGTGTGGCATTAATTCCTGACACAGTTGCCCGATTGGTAAAACAAGGTTTGGAAGTGTGGGTAGAAGCAGGTGCAGGAGAGCGATCTTTTTTTAGCGATCCTGACTATGAAGCAGCAGGAGCCATAATAATCAGCGATACTGCCAAATTATGGGGTGAAACAGATATTCTGCTGAAAGTCAGTCCACCGCAAGAACGAGAAGATGGACGTTCAGAAATTGATTTGTTAAAGGAAGGGGCTGTTTTAGTCAGTTTCCTCAATCCTTTGGGAAATCCCATTGTGGCGCAGCAACTAGCAAATCGGAAAGTCACAGCTTTGAGTATGGAGATGATCCCCCGTACTACCAGGGCACAAAGTATGGATGCTTTGTCCTCGCAAGCTTCATTAGCAGGTTACAAAGCAGTATTAATTGCCGCAGCAGCATTACCGAAATACTTCCCGATGTTAACCACAGCCGCAGGTACGATCGCGCCAGCCAAAGTATTTATTATGGGCGCTGGTGTAGCGGGATTGCAAGCGATCGCCACCGCTAGACGTTTGGGAGCAGTAGTAGAAGCCTTTGATATCCGTCCCGCCGTCAAAGAAGAAGTGCAAAGCTTAGGAGCAAAATTCGTTGAAGTCAAATTAGACGAAGAAACCGTCGCTGCTGGCGGTTACGCCAAAGAAATTTCTGAAGCTAGTAAACAACGTACTCAAGAAGTTGTTGCTGAACACATCAAAAATTCTGATGTCGTAATTACTACTGCTCAAGTACCTGGAAGACAAGCACCACGGCTAGTAACAGAAGAAATGGTGGCACAAATGAAACCAGGTTCAGTAATTGTGGATTTAGCTGCTGAACAAGGTGGTAACTGCGCCTGTACTGAACCCGGCAAAGATATTGTGTGGAATGGTGTAACAATTATTGGCCCTATCAATCTCCCATCATCAATGCCAATTCACGCCAGCCAATTGTATGCCAAGAATGTAACATCGTTGATTCAACTGCTAATTAAAGACAAAGCTTTACAGGTGGATTTTGGCGACGACATCGTTGATGCTGCTTGCGTTACCCATGCAGGTGAAATTCGCAATCAACGAGTGCGGGATGCACTACAAGCATCGAATACTCAACAACCGGCGGTTAATTAGGGAGATGAGGGAGATGAGGGAGATAGGGGGACAAGAGGGTAAACAAAATTCTTAACTCTTAACTCAGCACTCAGCACTCAGCACTCCTAATGCCCAATGCCCATTTATACAAGGAGTTTTGATTTCATGACAGAGGCATTACTTGCTGCTTTGTTTGTATTTGTATTGGCATCTTTTATCGGTTTTGAAGTCATCAATAAAATCCCACCAACTCTACACACGCCTTTAATGTCAGGTTCAAACGCCATTTCTGGCATTTCGGTACTTGGGGCAATAGTGGCCTCAGGTGCTAGAGAAACAAGTGTGTCAGTAATTCTTGGTTTAATCGCTGTAGTACTAGCTACAGTCAACGTTGTAGGTGGCTTTCTAGTCACAGATAGAATGCTGCAAATGTTCAAGAAGAAGGAGATTAAGGCGTGAGCGACTTTTTACCAACTGGCATTCAGCTGACATATTTAGTCGCTGCATCCTTATTCATTTTTGGTTTGAAAAAGCTGGGTTCACCAGCTACAGCGCGAAACGGTAATGTGATTGCATCTGTGGGGATGCTGCTGGCAATTGTGGCGACAATGCTCGATCAGCATGTGTTGAACTACGAGATGATATTGTTGGGCTTGGCAATTGGATCGGGAATTGGTGCGATCGTTGCCTATAAAGTCCAAATGACGGAAATGCCCCAAATGGTGGGTTTACTCAACGGTTTGGGCGGTGCGGCTTCTGCACTAGTAGCTGTTGCCGAATTTTGGCGATTATTGGATTCTGGCGCACCTGTACCCCTAGATGTAAACATTTCCATGCTGTTGGACGTGTTAATCGGTGGTGTTACCTTCACAGGTAGTTTTTTAGCCTTTGCTAAATTGCAAGGTTTAATTAGCGGTTCTCCGATTACATTTCCTTTCCAGCAACCATTTAACCTGTTGCTTCTGGGTGCTTATTTGGTAGGCAGTGTCTATTTAATCATTACACCAGATAGCTTACCCATATTCTTGGGAGTGGTAGCTGTTTCCTTAGTGTTGGGTGTGATGTTCGTTATCCCCATTGGTGGCGGCGATATGCCGGTGGTAATTTCGCTGTTGAACTCCTTGTCAGGTGTGGCGGCTGCTGCTGCTGGATTCGTGGTGATGAACAATATGTTAATCATCGCTGGTGCTTTGGTAGGAGCATCTGGCTTAATCCTCACCGAAATTATGTGTAAGGCAATGAACCGCTCCTTATTTAGTGTGCTGTTCAGCGCTTTTGGTACAGGATCTACTTCTGGTGGTGCTGCTGCTAGTGGTGGTGCGATCGATCAAACTGTCCGCAGTATCGATCCTGAAGAAGGGGCGATGATGTTGGGTTATGCCCGTTCTGTGGTAATTGTGCCTGGTTATGGTATGGCAGTAGCCCAAGCGCAACATAGCGTCCGGGAATTGTCAGATCAGTTAGAAAAAATGGGTGTTGATGTCAAGTATGCCATTCACCCCGTTGCTGGGAGAATGCCGGGGCACATGAATGTGTTGCTGGCAGAGGCAAATGTGCCTTATACCCAGTTGTACGACATGGATGATATTAATCCCCAGTTTGAACAAGCTGATGTGGCTTTAATAATTGGGGCAAATGATGTAGTAAATCCGGCGGCGCGGAGTGATAAAAATAGCCCGATTTATGGTATGCCGATTTTGGAAGTAGATCGGGCGAAGCAGACAATTGTAATTAAGCGCGGGATGAGTACGGGTTTTGCCGGTGTAGATAATGAGTTGTTCTACAAGGATAAAACTACGATGCTTTTTGGAAGCGCGAAGGATATGGTGGCGAAGTTGGTTTCTGAGGTGAAGCAGCTTTAAGATATTGCAAGAATCCCGACTTCTTAAAGAAGTCGGGATTCTAACGTTAGGAATTTTAATATTGCGTTTTTGACCCAGTTAATACATAGTGTTAGCTGGGTTTTTAATTTGGGAATAATAAAAAATAGGTTTTGATTTATATGTTTGCTTGTGCCATAGGTAACGGGTGAATTTATCTTGAAAAGTTTTGTAATCTAAAATTTGCAGTAATTATGAGCGGAACAACACAGGTGCATAAACAAGGGGTTATTGATTTTCTAAGTATGATTTATAACGGACACCCCGAATATTCGCTGTTTGCTGTAAAAGCGCCAATTGATGAAGTTGTGCAAGCGTGGATGGAATTACGCGAAGGTTTTTCCAAGCGCGATAGACGCGATTATCAGACAATGAAATACAAAGAATATCGCGTCAAAAATCGCCAGATGCAATGGGAGAAAAATATTCTGCTGAAGTTTGTTAAACCCTTTAGAGAACTAAATGAACAAGAACAGGATGAATATTACCAACAAGAAAGGGAAGAATTTAAACCGGGATACCCATTTATTCAAGTGAAAACTAATGGATGGGTAGTAGTAATATGTTCACTAGGCTGGCTTGGTGAAAATGAACTTGAAGAAGTACCAAGAGCGGCAAAAGAATTATCAGCCAAGCTTAAAACAAAAGCAATTACCCTAAGTGAAGAGGATACATCTGCTGCAATTGGATATGATTTATTTGAAAATGGTGAATTGAGCGAAAAATTTGAGCAAGCATCAGGTTTTGATTTTAGTTTTGAGTCTAAAGTACGTGCAAAACCTGAGATCAAATTTGATGACGATGACAATGACTACGACACTGAAGAAGAATATGATATTAGTGCAGAGCCAAGAGTAAAATTTATAAACGAATTTTTCAGCAAACTTGGAATTTACCTTCCTGCTTGCTGGTGGAGGAGCATCAACGGGAAACCAGCACTCGAAGTAGAAACAACCTCAGAAAACACGATTGTTCGTGCAGATTGGGTATCGCTGCAAGAAGAATGGGAATGCGATAAACAAGAAGAGAGCGAAGACGATGCAGAATAATCTTAATGAAACGATCGCAGCGATTTTCCAAGCAGCGACAGGAGAAAGCAAAACAAAATCATCCGAAGAGGAAAAAATCGCATTTGAACGTTTATCAGCAGCAGTACAAGCAGGAGATATCGAATTTATTCGCGCACTTGTTGAAGCTGAAAAGCAACACTCAAGAGCAAAAAATGTACCAACTTTATTAATGGCAGCGACAATGGAAGGAAAAACCGAAGTTGTTCGCGCACTCATCGATGCAGGTGTAGATGTAAATACCCAAGTCGAAGAATTTGGTTTCAAAATGGATGCTTTAGAATTTGCTATTGATAAAGAGTACACCGACATTGTAAAAATTCTTCTGAATGCAGGTGCAAATCCCAATTTAAACAGCGAAAATCCTGGTTTATCTCACATTAGAAAAGCTGTACAAAAAGGGTACACCGAAATTGTTAATTTACTCATCCAGGCAGGTGCAACAGTTAAATTTAATACGGGATTTCGCTTACTTGTCGATGCAGCAGAAAAAAGCAATCCTGAAATTATCCAATTGTTAGTTAATGCCGGATGTAACGTTAACACAAGACAACTTGGTAAAGACACACCTTTAACAGCAGCATGTCGAATTGCCCGTATTGAAAATGTCCAAGCATTAATTAGCGCAGGTGCTAATGTTAACAAAGTTGGAATGCATGACATGGCTCCACTTGTTACCGTATTCCTTTCAACACGAATGAATACAGCTTTAGCGGGACATGGACTTGCAGAAAAAGAAAATAATATTGTTTCTAAAATCACACAAATTGCTCAAGCATTAATCGAGGCAGGCGCAGATTTGAACGTCTATGAAGTTAACGGCAAAACAGCACTTATGCTTGCTGTTGAACAGAGCTATTTCGATATCGTCAAAATGCTGATTGTTGGAGGAGCAAATATTAATGCATTAATGCAACCCGACGAGCAAAGCATCTTTGTTCGAGGAAGAAATATTGTTTGTAAAACAGCTTTACATTTAGCAGTGGAAGCAGAAAATGTTGAAGCGATAAAAATGTTATTGGAAGCTGGTGCAAATGTCAATATTCCCGACAGCGAAGGGAAAATACCGCTTGATATTGCGATTGAGAAGAATTTGACAGAAATAGCCGCGCTTATTAATTATAAGTAGGTTGCAAAATGCGATCGCCTAATTGCACCTTCACAACAAAAGCGATCGCATAACCTACTTCATTGGAAATGTATCAGTATTTCTAACGCTGGAAACCATCTGCTATTGTCTCATCATTGCTTTTAGTCTAGCAGTAGTATGTAACTATAATTGATACACTAGGTTTTATTCTGGGCAATTTATTATATAAGCAATTCAAGAAGTAGAAGAAAAATAGCAAGAGAATCAAGAAGATGAGCAAATTTAAATATCAAATGCTAATTCAATGGTCTGATGAAGACAACTGCTTTTTACTCGGATTTCCTGATTTCCCTGGACAGCCTTTTCGGACGCATGGCGACACTTATGAGGAAACTGTTGCAAATGGTGCTGAAGCATTGGAGTCACTAATAATGGCTTATGAAGCCACTGGGGAAGCACTTCCAAAACCGACCGTTTGTAAGATGGCTTAAATGGGTAGTGCGTTGACAAAGTGATTTGCTTCTTTTATGTAGCCTAAGCGTGACTTTATAAGCTAGGCGATCGCTAACTTTTTATTGAAATGCGTAGGCAAAGCCTGCCGTTCGCGTAGCGTCTCCAATTGGCATCGCCTGCAAAATTTTCACCGTGCATAGGCGTTGGTGTAGCGTCTCCAAGAGAAGGTATCGCCGATCAAAACATGATATAAATTTGACATGATAGACCACGATCGCCTATTCAAAGAACTGTTAACAACCTTCTTTTGGGAGTTCATCGAGTTATTTTTTCCAGAGATAACAGCTTATCTGGAACGGGATACGATCTCTTTCATTGACAAAGAAGTATTTACCGATGTTACTGCTGGAGAAAAATATGAAACTGACTTAGTAGTAAAAGCGCGATTTAGAGAGCAAGAATCGTTTTTCCTAGTACATCTAGAACATCAAGCTTATTATCAAGAAGCTTTTGATTTGCAGATGTATCGCTACTTCGCTAGATTATATGAAAAATACGCCTTGCCAGTGTATCCTATCGCTTTGTTTTCTTACGATAGCCCCAAAAAAGCTGAAACAAATTTTCATCAAGTAGCATTTCCTCATAAAATTGTCTTGCAGTTCAACTATGATGTCATCCAGTTAAATCGCCTGAATTGGCGAGAATATCTGCAACAGCAAAATCCCGTAGCTAGTGCGCTCATGGCTAAAATGAACATAGCGCCAAAAGACAGGCCCAGAGTAAAATCTGAGTGTCTGCCCCTGTTAGCTACCTTGCAGCTAGATCCAGCGCGAATACAATTTATTTCCGGGTTTATTGATACTTATCTGCGACTAAATACCCAAGAAGAAGAAATTTTCCAGACTGAAATTGCTCAATTTGAACCAACTCAACAGAAGGTAGTTATGCAAATCGTCACCAGTTGGATGGAGGAAGGTATACAACAAGGAGAGTTAAAAATAATCCAGCGTCTATTAACAAAGCGAATTGCTGTAATTACTGCTGAATTACAAGAGCAACTACGTGGGTTATCCTTAACTCAGTTAGAGGATTTAGCCGAAGCTTTACTAGATTTTTCCACTGAAGCTGATTTAGTGGCTTGGTTGCAACAGCAATAAAATATGTATTCCACAATGTGAGCGATCGCATAAGCTATTGCTTGATATATCTCTAAGATTTTAATGTAGCAGTCGCTAAAGCCGGAATTGTAAATATCATTACAAACCTGATAGACTTTACACCGACTGAAACTACCACCCTCTGTATCTTGTAAGTAGGTGTCAGCGACTGGAGGTGTAGCTAAATCTTTGGCGCTACATTCACTGACGTTTTCACTCAATTCCGGCCGCTGCGACTGTTTGTGGATGAGGGAGATCCAACCTTCTGTCACTGATTCAAACACGAATTCACCACTCCCATCGGGATTGAAGCGATAAATAGCCACGCGATTTCTTTGCCTTAGGAGCGTGATGCTTTTGAGGCAAGTTTTTTGTATACTAGCAGCGATTAATATAATTTTATTCCTTAAGATAGATGAGTTTTTTAATTAAATCATTATCTTTTTTGTACAGTTTTACATTATAAATTTAATACTATTTTTATTATTTCCATAAATTTTTTCAATATCTAAAACTCTAGTGTTAAACAGCAAATAGGATTACAATGAACTGTTGATTGCTAGATGTAGCAATTTGCACTTGATTAAATTAAATTTGAAAGTTATTAGGTTAGGTAAACCGAAAAGTTTAAGTAGGTCTTGTACCTTTTCGCTTTACCTTACCCAATAAACTTGGCGAACTATTAGGTATCAAGAAATAATGTTGAAACGTCGCACAATACTAGTTGGTTTAGCCGCGCTTGGCTTAACGTTAGCTGTTAGTACACAAATCGATAGACAATCTACTAGCGGGCCAGAAGCTTGGCAAAGTGTCTACAATGAGGCGGCTGCTGGGGCAACAACGATAGTTACAGTTCCAGTTTTGAACTCCTTATTATCATCTATTTTGCAAGTAGTCGTCAAATTGGCAGGTTATTGGGGTGGTTAGCCCTTTGTCTCATACTCAAACAGAGAAAGAGCCTAAATAAAGATGGGTGCAATGTAATTTTTTAGTAATTCCTGCGGTTGCGATCGTGTTTCGCCTGCTGTAGGCGAGTGCCTGAGTATATCTTTTACTTGAGAGCGCAGATTTTCCCATAGCCAAATATTCCAAAAACCGTGAGGAGTTTTCTTTCCATGTTCAAACCTCGCCCAATTTTTAGCGCCTTAGTTGCAATTATCCTAGCGTTTGTCATAGGTACACAGATACATAAACAACCCGCCGTTGCTACTGGAGGGGGTTGTAATCCAACGGCGAATAACTTACCTATATGTCCAAGCACAGCACCTTCAGAGTCAGCTAGTTTCATTGACCCAACTGCAACAATCAGAAATCCAACAAATATAAGCTTGGGCAAAAAAGTCTATGTTGCACCATTTGCCAAGTTAGACGCTACTACTGCTCCCATTAGAATTGCAGAAGATTCTAATGTCCAAGACCAAGTGAAAATTACAGCTTCGGGAACGGGAGTAGAGATTGGGCGACGAGTCATTTTGGCACACATGGCCATTGTCAAAGGTGCAGCCAAAATCGGTACTCAAGGTTCTACTGGGCCTTTTACCGACCCGATTAGCAATGCTCAGTTTAACAACAATATTCCAGAGACATTTCTCGCTTTCAACTGTGAAATAGACGGTGCAACTGTAGAAAGAAACACGGTAATCAACTTTCTCTCACGGGTTGGCCCTGGTGTTACCTTGCCTGCCGGGAAAGTAGTCCTACCAGGTAAAAACGTCACAAATAACTTTGAAGCTACTAGCGGCAGTTTGGGGAAAGTGGCAAACCTGACCCAAGCCGACGTTGCATTAATGGAAGGCATTATTGAAGTCAATGAAGCATTTGCCAAAGGTTATACAAAATTAGCTAGAGCAGATTTGACAAATGTAAAAGGGATAAATTACGCTCCAGTCACAGCTTTTAACCCTGGAGGTCTGCCGCAGATAGGTGGGAGTGTTACTCGCGATCCAAACTTCCGTAACCGCATCATCGGCAATCTCGTTCTGAAAGATTCTTTAGCAAGCCTTACTAAAAAAATAGGTAATAGAATTTCGCTGCGTGCTGATGAAGGTCAACCTTTTAATGTTGGCAAAATTGCTGGTATGGCAAACGATGTTGTCTTTCACGCATTAGAAACCACTAGTTTGACTCTTGGTAATGGAGTTGGTTATGGGCCTCGCGCTCTAGTTCATGGCGGTAGGCAGGTTGTCAATGGTGTTGCTAATGGCCCTGAAACTAGCATAGGTGATGCCGTAGGGCTAGGGCCGAACTCTGTTATATTCCGCGCCAGCATTGGTAAAAACTCAGCAATTGGGCAAAAAAGCGCAGTCTTCAATTCTACATTAGCTCCCAAAACAAAGGTGCGTTCTCGAACAATCTATGCCGACAACGGCAGTATGATTCTACCTGTGGAGTGGTAAGGGGAAGACCGTCACTCCTATACCAGCCGTATTTTTAGCTACTCGTTGTGTAGCGTGGATCTCTTTTATGACGGCTGGTATCTTTTTTATTAGCTTGTGCCTAAGCAATTAACTTTTGCAGAATGATGAATCTGAAAATCTTGTCGTTAGTGCAATTACAATGCCTACGATTGATGCTGCTGTTAACTTTGATATTCGGGCTGATACTAATTGTTGATGATGGTTCATCTATAGCTGCACAGAAGGTTGGGCAACCAGGATTTATAAACCCTGTAACTGCTGATATCACCTCCAGTCAGCCTCAAGTAGTACAACCCTCAGTCACCGGACTTGTGTCTACATTGTCGGATGAAGTCGAGGAATTACCAGCCCAGTTAATTCGCTGGTCGACTTACTGGCAACTTTGCTGGGAAGCATATCCTGAAGCTGAAGCATACGAACTGCAAACGGTGCTTATGGAAGGCAAATCTCCCAAGTTCAAACGACAAAGCGATCGCTGCTTTCGTATACAAGCTGCATCTAATGAAAACCAAAAATCACAAGGATTACTCAACCGTGATTTAATCTTGTTAATGCATAAAATTCAGCTTGGTTATCGAGTGCGAGCTGTCTTAGATAACAACCGCGTCAGTGAATGGTCTCAAGTAATGGCAGTTGGTGCAACTACTACCTCTGAATTGAATGGTACTAATAACACCTGTAATAGCGCTTGTGTCACCAACAATAGCACCGATAGTGAGTTTTTCTAATGTTTGTGGTGCAATCTCAGTGCTTATTCTTCATAAAGGATTGATATACGTGCAGGGAGATTTTCTCTGATGAGAATAGCTTGTGCTATTAGGGAGCGCAATGGATCAATGAGATTTGCGACACTTTGGCTATCCATTCGGTTGAATAGTGTAATTTTAGCTTTTAAACTCATCAGGAAAAACGAGAAGATTGACAAGAGTCCCCTGAATTAGTTCGTTACATATATAGCCGTAGTCACACAGATTAGGACAGTGTTGATTGCTCAAAGTCCTGAAAAAACTGGATTTTTACTCAGCACGGGCTAAACGCCCCGCTACCGCTAACAGCACTCAGCACTCAGCACTTAGCTATACTGGTGTCGTTAGTACACCATGAATGCCTAACTCAATATACAAATCTCAGACAGTAATAGTTATGCTTCCCCTTGAACAATTGTTTTGTCCTTGTTGCACTCCAGCCATATTGCATTTGCTGACTCAATCCGATCTGACTCAGCACATACTCCAATTAAAAACTGGGTCAGTTTCTGCGGCTATCAGAAAGAATCAAAAACAGCAGCAGCTTTAAATGAGTATTTGAATCTATCCCACTAATATGAAAATGTAGTAATCTACTTCTCATTTGAGAAGGGTGTATCACTGTATGGCTGGATGTATTGCGGCTAGTGTTAATTGGCGTTTTTACTCATTTTTAGTAAGTGAGTGTTTTTCTTGAAGAACCAATTGCAGCGCTGACTTAGCTATTTTCAGGCGATCGCTTATGCTCAAACTTGGAAGTGCTTGGAGAATTTCTTTAATTTGCATATAAGTTTAGAGAGTGGCTCTATTATTAATCCTAATCAAAATATGGTGTTTACAGGGTGCATTTTCAATCACTTCTAAATAGAAACTCCTATTTTTCTTCTGTTTTCTCTGCACCTCTGTAGTTCATTAAAAAAGTGTGAGTATCGGCTGTAAAATATCCACACTGCGTAGGTGTTGATGTAGCCTCTAGTAGAGAATGCATTACCTAGTTTTTCCTAACTAATTGTCCGTTTCATCGGGATTTGTATCCAGAACTCAGAGCCCTTACTAGGTTCAGAAATACATTTGATATAACCGCCGTGTTTTTCGACAATAATTTGGTAACTAATAGATAACCCTAAACCAGTACCTTGTCCAGGTTGTTTGGTGGTAAAGAAAGGTTCAAAAATGCGCGATCGCACAATCTCTGGAATCCCACAACCATTGTCAGCAATCCAAATCAGAACAGTATTCTCTTCTATAACTTCTGTACGTATCCAAATTTTAGGATTGTCAATTTTTTTCCCACTAATTGCTAAGTTTTCCAGTGCATCAATCGCATTGTTGAGAATATTCATAAACACCTGATTCATCTGGGCTGCATAGCAAACTACAGGCGGCAATTCACCATATTGCTTAACTATTTCAATCGCAAAAGTATTAGTTTCTGGTTGCAGTCGATGTTGTAAAATTAGCAAAGTACTGTCGATACCTTCATGAAGGTCAACGGGCTTCATTCCTGCTTCGTCAAGTCGAGAAAAACTTCGTAACGACAAGACTAATTGAGAAATCCGCTCTGCCCCTATCTTCATTGAAGTCAAAATTTTGGGCAAGTCATCACTAATAAAATCTAAATCTAGTGCTGCTACTTGCTTTTGAATTTCTCCTGTTGCTTTAGGATACTGTTTCTGATAAAGACGCAGTAATTTAAATAAATTTTCGGTATGTTCAGTAACATAAGTGATATTCCCATAAATAAAACTAATTGGGTTATTAATTTCATGTGCTACACCAGCAACTAACTGCCCTAAACCTGCCATTTTCTCACTTTGAATTAACTGGCTTTGAGTGTGCTGTAATTCTTTAAGAGTCTGGGTCAGTTCTTCTTTTTGACATTGAGTTTGTTCGAGTAATTCCGCTTGCTGAAGTCCTACCCCTAACTGAGTACCAATCTGCATCAGCAAATCTACCTCATCTTCTTGCCAATCCCGGGGTTGGATATTTTGATAAGCTGCTAGCAATCCCCAAAGTTTCTCACCTTGAAAAATCGGCACAATCATATATGCCCTAGCTTCCATTAGTTCAATCAGGGCAATATAAGAAATAGATTCATCGGTGCTGTAAATATCCTTAATAACAAGAATTTTACCATTAGCAAAATCCCCGCCTTGGGTTTCTTGCAAGTAATTACTTGCGTAGGCATAGCCCGCACTTCGACTCCTTTCGACTTCGCTACCTCGGCTCCGCTCGGCACAAGTCAAGGAAAGTCGCTCTGTTACCATCGTAGAGATCGCAGGTACAATTTCCTTTACTGGTGTCAAACCTTGGGCTAAAGACTCAGCAACAAATTTCCCACTCCAATCAGTTCCGAATCGATAGATTGTCACTCGGTCAACTTCCAATAGCCGTCGGACTTCTTCTGTACTGGTCGCAAAAATGGTGTCAATATCAAGAGAGTGGCGGATTTTCTCCACTGTTGCAGCTAGGGCCTTCTGCCTTTCGGCTGCTTTCCGTTCTCGTTCGGCCGCTTGAGCCAGTTTTTGGGCTTGCACTTGCATCTGTGTCAAGGATTCAGCTTGCTGTAATGCTACCCCCAATTGAACGCCAACTTGTGCTAGCAAGTTGATTTCTTCATCTTGCCAATAACGGGGCTGGGAGTTTTGATAAGCTACTAGCAATCCCCACAGCTTTTCACCCTGAGAAATTGGTACAAAAACTTCATTACGTGCGTACTTACCCGCTTGTTTTCCTTGCACAAGAACGCCTTCTGTTACTGGCTGCGGCTTAACAATTGGTGTCCAGCCATCAACAATGGAATCAGCCACAAATTCCCCACTCCAATCAGGATAGAAGCGATAAATTGCGACTCGTTCCACTTCTAATAGCCGACGAACTTCTTGAGTAGTGGTTTTAAATATGGCTTCAATCTCAAGAGACTGACGAATTTTTTCGACAGTGTTCGCTAACGCCCTTTGCCTTTCAGCAGCTTTGCTGATGTCTGCTGCTTGGATTTGCATTTGTTGGATAAATTCCGCTTGCTGCAAAGCCACACCTAGTTGAGTACCCACTTGGGTAAGTAAGTAAACCTCATCTTTTTGCCAATCACGAGCACCAGCATTTTGGTACGCTGCTAGCAAGCCCCAAAGCTTCTGACCGTGGTAAATGGCAACGATCGCATAAGCTCTTGCTTGATATATCTCTAAAATTTTAATGTAGCAGTCACTAAAGCCTGAATTGTAAATATCATTACAAATCCGGTACACTTCACACTGACTGAAGCTACCACCCTCTGTATCTTGTAAGTAGGTATCAGCGACTGGGGGGTTAGCTAAATCTTTGGCGCTACATTCGCTGACGTTCTCTTTCAATTCCGGCCGTTGCGACTGTTGATCTATCAAGGAAACCCAACCCTCTGCCACTGATTCAAACACGAATTCACCACTCCAATCGGGATGGAAGCGATAAATAGCCACGCGATCAGCATTTAGCAGTTGCCTAAGTTCTGCGGTGGTTGTGTGGAAAATGCTTTCCAAATCTAGGGACTGACGAATTTTCTCAATGGTGATGGCTATGGTTTTCTGCCATTGGGCTGCTTTTTCTCTGGCTTTTGCTTGTGCTAGTTCTGCCGATTGTAGTTTTGCTTGTTCTAGGTAATCTGCTTGTTGTAAAGCAACTCCTAGATGTTCGGCGATTAATTGCACAAACTCAATTTCTGATGCTTCCCATTGTCGAGGACTACCACACTGATGAATACACAACAATCCCCATAAATCTTTACCTTTGATCAAAGGGGCAATTATATTGGCACGTACTTGGAATCTTTCCAGAATTTGGATGTAGCAATCACTGGCATTAACTTGATAAATATCATCTATTGCTCGAATTCGGCCTTGCTGATACAGTCCTGCGAACTCCTCACTAAAGCAGTGATCGCGCAGTTTGGCTGCTAGTGCCGAATCCCATTCTGTTGCCACATCTTCATAGATAAATTCCCCTTCCCATGCCAAATCAGGATAAAAACGAAACACGCCAACCCGATCGCTTTTTAGAAGTTGGCGGACTTCAGTGACTGTAATTTTGAAGATAGTTTCTATGTCTAGAGACTCCCGAATACGGGCAATAACTCCAGATAAGGCTTTTTGTTGCTCATTCTGACGCAAAGAGCATGTCACATCTGAATGAGATTCTTGCCGTTCTGAATTTGGTTGTATGGGTTGAGTAGTAGAGGAGTTTTCCATTCCCAGTGGGACTTTAAATATTGAAAGTCTTCTATCTCATGATTCCCGTTGCGATCGCAAAGGTAACAGTTATTTCCTGGGAATGTCATACAAAATACTGTAGGGACATGATAATATCATGTCCCTACAATAAAGATTTTCAATTACGAGAAAATTATCGCCGCTTGGGAGTGGCGCTGCGGGTGGTGCGTTTCTCTTCATCTCGACGACGGCGATCGCGCCAATCTGCCAGGGTCAAATAACCAATACCACCAGTGACTACTACGAGCAGCACTACAGCAAATAAAGCCAAAATACTCAAGAATGGACTTTCCACAATACCTCTACAGTCCGTTACGTCCCCACACTACCATTGCAATTGACCAAGTGAACACAACTAACAGCGATACCCAACCTAGTGTCAAAATCTCCATAGTCCCACTTTTCAAATAATTACAAAAGGTTTCTAATATTTATCATACAGGGATTGGGCAGGCTGAGATTTTTTTATCAATGACATTGTAAGTTTGGCGTGCGAGCGCAAAAAAGACACCAGATTTTCCTTGATACGCTAGTACTTTAAGCAATGATAAAGACGAATGTAAAAAAGTAGCGATCGCGCTTTCTAACTTGATGCTTTGGGAATACTAGGGCTATGCGTATATATTTACAATCCAGCAGCCCTAATATCATGCCGACATTTTTCAACTATCCTTTCCACTCCAACGGTTTTATTCCTCACGGACATTGTTATCTCTGGCAAACTGGATTAGTTTGGCTCCACATTATTTCTGATGCCACGATCGCTCTAGCCTATTATTCTATTCCCTTCCTACTGATTTACTTTATTTCCAAGCGTAAAGACGTTCCTTTTAATGGAGTCTTTTTGTTATTTGGTGCTTTTATCATTGCCTGCGGTACTGGACACCTGATGGATATTTGGACGCTTTGGCATCCAGACTATTGGATTTCAGGCAGTTTAAAAGCTTTTACTGCCATTATTTCGATATATACGGCATTTGCGTTATTTTATCTCATGCCTCAAGCTCTAAGCCTACCTAGCCCTGCTCAGTTAGAAGTTATTAATCGAGCGCTTTCAACTGAAATTGTCGAGCGCAAGCGCATCGAGAAAGAACTACGCCTGGCAGAAGAAGTCGCTCAAAGCTCTAACCAAGCTAAGAGTGAATTTCTGGCCAATATGAGTCATGAACTACGCACACCTCTTAACGGTATTCTTGGCTATACACAAATTCTCCAACGCACAGAATCTTTGAGTGAGAAAGGACGTAAAGGAGTCAGTATTATTTATCAATGTGGCTCTCATCTTTTGACCCTAATTAATGATGTCCTGGATCTCTCCAAAATAGAAGCCCGGAAACTAGAATTGTATGCTGTTGATTTCTACTTACCTGCTTTTATAGATAGTGTGACTGAAATTTCCCGTATCCGGGCAGAACAAAAGGCGATCGCATTTTACGTCCAACTCGATCCTGATTTACCAACGGGCATTCATACTGATGAAAAACGCTTGCGGCAAGTTCTGATTAACTTGCTTAGTAATGCAATTAAATTTACTAATGAAGGCAGTGTCACCTTCAAAGTTAAGGTCATTGCTCAACAATTAAATACTAATGGACAAACTAACTATAAAATTCGCTTTGAAGTAATAGATACTGGTGCGGGGATAATCCCTGAACAAGCCCAAAAAATCTTTCAACCTTTTGAACAAGTGGGAAATCAAAAGCGACAATCTGAAGGTACAGGCTTGGGATTAGCAATCAGCCAAAACATTGTTTTGTTGATGGGTAGTCAAATTCAAGTACAAAGTAAATTGGGTAAAGGTAGCACTTTCTGGTTCGAGGCAGAATTTCCAGAATCTAAAGACTGGGCAAAGGTTTCTAGAGCAGTTGAGCAAGGAACTATTATTGGTTATCAAGGACAAAGCCGCACCATTTTGATTGCAGATGACAAATGGGAAAATCGATCGGTAATTGTAAATTTACTAGAGCCAGTTGGGTTTAATGTTGTAGAAGCGAGTCAAGGTCAGGAAGGATGGGAAAAAGCTCTAGCCCATAAACCAGACTTGATTATCACTGACCTCGTGATGCCTATGTTGAATGGATTTGAGTTGATCGAACGTTTGCGTCAGTCTGAGCAATTTAAAGAGATTGCTGTCATCGCTTCCTCAGCCAGTGTGTTTGCAGCAGACCAGTACAAGAGTATTGATGTAGGTGCAAATGCATTTCTACCAAAACCTGTAGAAGCTGAAACGTTGCTGGAAATGCTACGACAGTTTTTGCAACTGGAATGGATTTTTGATGTGAAGCTAGATGAAATCAAAAAAACCGATACAGATGCTTTGGATCGACAAAATGAGATGATTTATCCTGGCAAAGAGGTTTTACAAGATTTACTCGAACTAACGCAAGACGGCGATATTCAAAAAATTTTGGAACTGGCCGAGGAACTTTCTAAATCTGACGAGCATTTAAGCATTTTTGTCCAGCAGCTCGTCCAACTTGCTAGTAATTTTCAACTCAAACGTTTGGAAAATTTTATTGTAAGTATTCAGTAGTCAGAATAAATGAGACGATCTGTAAAAGCATTTCAAGACTAGTTATTAACTAGCTATGCTAATTCAATTCTGTTAACGGTCACGGGGCGTTTAGCCCATTCTGAATTCTGACTCCTGAATTCTTTTATTCAACAATACATCAATTAATTTGAGTTAATTTTCAATTGTTAATTCATCATGCCCAAAATATCAGATACCGGATTTATTTTGATTGTGGATGATAATCCAACAAATTTATCTGTCTTGTGTGAAGCGCTCAATAGTGAGGGTTTTCGTTTTCGTGTTGCAGTCGATGGAGAAAGTGCGATCGCTCAAGCCGAACGCAATCAACCAGAGTTGATTTTACTGGATGTACAAATGCCTGGTATTGACGGATTTGAAACTTGTCGCCGTCTCAAAGCCAATCCTGTTACCCAAAACATTCCGATTATTTTCACCACTGCCTTAGCAGATACGGAAAGCAAAACGAAGGGATTTTCCCTTGGCGCGGTAGACTATATCCCTAAACCATTTGCACAGGAGGAAGTGATTGCAAGAGTGCGCGTACATTTACAACTCAAACAATTGACTGAATCTTTGGAACAACAAGTCAGCGATCGCACCAAGGATTTGCAAAAAGCTCAAGTCCAACTAGTGCAGCAAGAGAAACTATCAACACTCGGAGAGCTAATCGCTGGTATTGGCCATGAAATCAATAACCCCATCAACTTTATTTCTAGCAATATTCCACCCTTGCAAGAATATATTACAGCAGTAACTGAGTTGCTTTTACTATATGAACAAGAGTATCCCAACCCAACAGCCAAAATTACCAATACTATTAAGAGCTTGGATCTTAACTTTGTTCTCGAAGATATGGGAAAAATATTGAACTCACTCCACATAGGAAGTGAACGAATTCAAAACCTTTCTAATTCACTCCGCAACTTCTCTCGCTCGGATAGTGATGCCAAAATAGCTGCTGATTTGCATCAAGGACTAGATAGTACACTAATGATTTTACAACACCGCCTCAAGGCTAATGGCGATCGCCCCGGCATTGAAGTTATTAAAAATTATGGAGATTTACCACAGGTTAACTGCTATCTAGGGCAGATGAATCAAGTATTTATGAACATTCTGGCAAATGCAGTTGATGCCCTTGATGAAGCTATAATGCTAGGTAAAATGAGCAATCTAATTCCTCAGATTAAAATTGCAACAGAAATCGATTCTGAACAATTAGTTATAATTCGGATTGCTGACAATGGGGTTGGTATTCCTGAACGGCTTAAAAAACGCTTGTTTGAGCCTTTATTTACGACAAAAACTGTTGGAAAAGGTACTGGACTTGGCTTGTCTATCGCATATCAAATTGTTGTAGAGAAACACAAAGGTGTTTTAGAAGTGAATTCTCAACCTGCTATGGGAACTGAGTTTATCATCAAAATTCCTACTTGAGAACAACATTTAATTAATTACAAAACTGCTCTAGCATTTATCATATTGGAAATTGGGAAAACTCTTCCCCAATTTCCAATACCTAATTTATATATAGAGTGAATTCAACTTTAGATCCTCAATTAATGGCAGAACGCATAGAATCCCTCAAGGCTGGAATAGTTGGGGGTTCATCTGTGTGTTTTAGCTTCGCGATCGCCAGTCTGTTGAATACTTTCGTACTAGCAAAGTATTTTCAGATGCTTGTATGTCTGCAAAATGATGTTAACTGGCGCTTGCTGGTGAGTGGTGCAGTTGCAACTTTTACTGGTTTCCTATTTGGTGTCACCTACCGCTATATCATCCGTTCTGATAAAAATCCTCAACTCAAAGCTGGTGGCGTGTTAGCCTTTGGCTTGGTGCGCGGATTAACTCAGATAGAACTTGGGTGGAATTCTATCAGCACAATTTGGCCTTTTTTGGTGTTGGCGGCAGAAAGTTTGTTATGGTTTGCACTGGCTGCGATCGCTCTTGATCTCGCTATTCAATTCCGTTGGGTTAAACCTTTTTCATCAATCTAAATCCCCTTGCCTTAATGTGGTCTTACAGCTAGCTGTAGTTCAAAGAAATCAAAAAGGCTGTAAGCATCACATTTTTGTAATATGATAAATACAACAAACTTACAAAATTAATTGTGTAATGTATTAAAAAGTACGTATAAATAATTACTAAAATTAATCATCTTTATTACATAATATGAATACTAAAATATCCCACTATTATCTGATAGTTGATTTGGAAGCGACATGCTGTAACAAAAAAACTATTCCCCGTCACCAAATGGAAATCATTGAAATCGGTGCAGTGATGCTCAATCGAGCAACGTGGGAAATTGATTCAGAGTTTCAGCAATTCATCCAACCTGTGAGACATCCCCAACTGACAGGCTTTTGCACAGAATTGACTAGTATTCGCCAGCAAGATATTGACGAAGCACCAAAATTTTTAGAGGCAATTTCTCGCTTTAAAGAATGGATTAAGTTATTTCCCGACTATATTTTTTGTTCTTGGGGCAATTACGACAAAAAACAATTTATTCAAGATTGTGCGTTTCATAATTTTCCTTATCCTTTTACTTCAGAACACATAAATATTAAAGAGGAATTTTCGGAATATCTTGGCGTATCTAAAAAATTTGGTATGGCACAGGCTCTGAATGAGTTGGGG
This sequence comes from Nostoc sp. DedQUE09, assembly GCF_034530915.1. Classification (NCBI taxonomy): domain Bacteria; kingdom Bacillati; phylum Cyanobacteriota; class Cyanophyceae; order Nostocales; family Nostocaceae; genus Nostoc; species Nostoc sp. DedQUE09. Next base: position 122,570 of record NZ_JAVRCE010000005.1, on the reverse strand, counting down.
ATAGAGTTAAAAGGCACACACCATCGAGGCATTGATGATGCCCGCAATATTGCAGCTATTTACAGACAGATGAAAAAGAAAAAGTTAAGCTGAATAAGAGAAAATTTTAGTAGCGTAGCCTAGCCAAAATAGTGGATAAAATCTAGCTATTATGCTGTAAGCAGGATATTTGCATAAGCGAGTTAAGATTCCCATAGCATAATAGAATCAGGAGTCGTATGAATAATTATTATTCTTAGTCTAAAAAAAATTAGTTATAAGGTTTGAATTATAAGCTGAAAAAATAAAATTTCAGCTATATGTGTATTTTGCTCGAATTAACTAACAACTAAGGTAATATATATAAGATTTTGCTAAATTGAACTGCGAAATAACAGTTTAGAATCGGGTTATAAGCCAATAAGATTAATTTTGAGGCTACAATTGATGATTAGATTTTGGCGAAAAACAATAGTTTTTTTCTTCACAACAATTGTGTTGACAATTCTACTAATTTCTCATGAACTAGTACCAATAGCTGAGGCACAAACTTCTACACCAACAACAGCTAGATCATTTGCCACTGTAGCTTATCCTAATAGGTCATTAAGTGCTTCTCCCGTACAGCTACCACCATTACCTTATGCTTATGGGGCACTAGGAAAAGCGATTGATGCTGAAACAATGAAATTGCATCATGGCGCACATCATGCTAGTTACGTCAAGAACTTAAATGATGCATTGAAGCAATATCCAGATTTGCAAAAAAGAAGTGTTGAAGGTTTGCTAGTGAATTTGAACAGCGTACCTGAAGATATTCGCACAAAGGTACGTAATAACGCTGGTGGTCATCTCAACCACACGATTTTTTGGCAACTCATGAGTCCCCAAGGTGGAGGACAACCATCAGGCGCGATCGCTCAAGAAATTAACAAAACTTTTGGCAGCTTTGATGCCTTTAAAAAACAGTTTAATGCAGCGGGTGCAGCTCGTTTCGGTAGTGGTTGGGTGTGGCTAGTACGCAATCCTCAAAAGGAACTCCAGATTGTCACCACAGCAAATCAGGATAACCCAATTATGGAGGGTTCATATCCGATTATGGGTAACGATCTATGGGAACACGCTTATTACCTAAAATATCGCAACCGTCGGGCTGAGTATTTAGATAATTGGTGGAATGTGGTGAATTGGCCGCAGATTAACAGGCGATACCTTTCCTCCTCTACGGGACGCTCCCCGAACTGAACGCTGCCTTCTAAAACATAATGTCCAGATGTTGAGCGATCGAGGCAACCGATGATATTCATCAACGTAGACTTGCCAGAACCAGACATTCCCATAATAGAAACGTATTCGCCATTCTCATTTGAATGAGTGACGCAGGTAGGTTAGCACAGTTGGCTGTGCTAACCTAAGTGGTTAATTATTTCTTTCTAAGCCTGATGCTCGTAGACGTTGATTGTCGTAGACATCTCTGGAAAACTAGCGCTCTAACTTTTCGCTAAATCCCCTTATGTAACATAATTACGAATTTAGGATTTTTAAAGTTCGGTGTTTGTTACGGACTATCCATAGTAGAACAATTAGCAATACAAGCGCTTTGATCGTTGATGGCTCCATTACCTTCCTCACTTCCGTGGGGGTTTGAGGAGTAACATTACACGGAATCTCAACAATCTGTGTGTGATTGGAACCATTACCACTAGGGGTCAAATCGCATTCGCCTTTACTGGTCAGAGACAAAGGTGTATTTTCTGGAGAAACAGGTGCAGGTGGTTGATCTGAAGAAACAGGTGTCGATGGTTGAGCTGAAGAACTATCACCACTCAGTAGTAGAAACAGAATTAAACCAAGACCCCCAACGCCGATTATTGGCCAAAGTGGAAAGGAATTAGAACTGTCTGGTACCAATACATCTCCCGTAGAGCCAGGGAAAGCATCAAAAGCTATTGTTTCTCCGTCCAAGGCTAGTGGATTTTCACTCAGCAAAGTATCTCCTGCGATACCTTCTCCTAAGAGCTGATTAAATTCCGCTGGAATCGCATTATTGGGGCGTCCGAGTTCCCCACCATCTTCCGAGTATGGAAAGGATAGTACTTCAAAAATCTTCTGTTGGAGTTGGTTCTGATCTCCAGTACTCAACGCATCCAAGCCTGTAGAGATTTTATCTAAATAAAAATTTGTCATCTCTGGCGACAGACCTAGAGACTGAATCTGCTCTTGAATATTGGAAATTTTTGAGGCCTCTTCAAACAGTAGTCGTCCGTATGACAATTTCAGGTCTAGTAACCCACTACGGAGGCTAACAGAGTCATTGACTCCTGAGTATGGTGCCCAGTAGAACTGCTTGGTTACAAGTCCGAGTCCTTCTACTGGATTGCGACCATAAGGTTGTCCAAGAAGGTATTGAGATCCATCCATGATTGCGGGAGATGCGTTTCTCCAAAATGAGGCGTAAGGTACCGCAGAGAGATTGGGATTATTGCCGTAGAAGCTAGCGAAATTCTGGAAGTTTTTCTCCCCGCCAGCTGCTCGGATCAGAAGGTTTTGATAACTAGTCCCATTGTTTAACTCCACTAATCGTTGGATTACCGATCCAGTCTTATTGCAAGTCAGACCAAATCCCACATCACATCCAGGAATGACTCGCATCCGGCTCAAATTCTGGTTATTAAGTTGGTACTGGAGATACTCAGACTCCAGCCCTTGTTGGATGCCATAGCGTCCAACATTTAGCTGTGCAAAAGCAGACTGACACGTAGTGAGTACTACTGCAACAGATGAAAATGCGATCGCTGCAAAGCGAACCACTTTTGGCATCGCAATTTTTTGAACAATTGATCTAGACAAGATGCACCTCCACTAAACGACAGCAATTTAATTGGGGATTGGGTATGGGAAAGAGGACTTGGGGACAAGGGAAAGATTTGTTGTAAGTTCTGACTTAAGTCCCCTTGTCTCCTCTGCCCCTCTGCTCCGAATGGCACTAAGAAAAGCCCAAAGGCTTGTTTAGTCTCGTTCCCAGTCTTAAGACTGGGAATGTATTCAGAGAGGCTCTGCCTCTGGTCAAGAAAGAGGAGGCAGAGCCTCCCAGAATGGGTTCCCAGCCTCCAGGCTGGGAACCAGTCAGGGCAAGGGCTGTGTCTTAACTTAGTGCCATTCCCCTCTGCTCCTTTGCTCCCCTACTTCCTCAATTCAACTCTTAGGTAAATAAATGTTGATCGTGATTCCTGTACCTTTAAGGTTTCCCGATGAGAGTGTGTGATATAAGACCATAGCCCTGTTTGGTTGGTCAAAAAGATACCCACGACGTGTAGGTTTGATCTTCCCTTCCTTGACTAAGGAAACGAAGGCTTGTAGATATCTACGTATGCCTTGACGATTCTCTTTAGTACTATTCGTATGACGCTCAATCAGCATCATAAAGAAGTCCAAGCTACGATTTTCCTGCCCTTGAATCAGACTGCCTTCATCTAGGAAAGAACTTGCTATGAGCCTGCTATTAACTTGTTTGACCTTAAATAAAGTAAAGTAACGCCCTTCTTTTTTAGGATCGTTGGCATAACAGACCCAGGAACCCTCTTTATTTTGTGTAAAACCCTGTTCAGCAAGGTAAGAAAGCAAAGAATTACTTGTCTTAGTTTGTGGTGGAGGTAATAAATCTTCAATGGGATCTAAAGAGCAAATCCTCTGTGTTGTTTTTCGTGGATAAACAGCAGGAGTCTGCTGAGTATTGATGCGAAAGGGCTGTGTTGTTTTTCGTGGATAAACAGCAGGTGTCTGTTGGGTATTGACGCGAAAGGGCTTGTCATCAGACATTGCCATGCTAGACATTGCAGCCAACGCAGATACTTGGAGAACGATCGCTCCAAACAAACGAACTATGATATTCATGTTTTTCCTGTTACTCTTACTGACTTTGTAAATAATCGAATTTTTACTAGCTCAAGATTGATCTAGCAGTCCTAATTTATTTGTTAAATTTAAGTGTTTGCCTGATTTGATCGAGGGTAGCTTAAGTTTTCACTAATCAAATAGGACTTTTATATATAGGTAATTAAGCGCAAAGAGAATCAATATAAAACACACAATGCTAACGTCTTATTGATAAGACAAATTCGGCTTTTTGATATTTTTACATATACAAAAAACTACTGACATTGTGTCAAAATTTTTCTATTTACTCTTGTCTAATTTTTTGCCATCCTAAGAGGGTTTTATGCCTTTATTACTGGCTCTGATGATTCCTAAAAAAGAGCTTTAGTTAGCTCTTTAGTACCTTATATAAGCAGAGTTTAAAAAGCTCTGTGCTTTGCACGTTAGGGCTTTTGTTGATTTCCTGGGTAGGTTGAATAATTTTTTGTTTTTTGGAGGTAGCGCACCTAACTAGCTCTTTCAGCATGGTTACAAATTGATGTATAAAATAATATCTCCCTGACAGTAAGATAATATTACCATGACCTTGATACATGCAACAGTATTGTGGACAGTTGTCAAAGTTGTACACTGGGAATCGTAACTACCTCTTCATTAAATTTCCTAGCAAATAGGTGAGAGGCAAGCTCAATCTATTTACACATTATTATTATTTAATAACTTAATACTATTGTTAGTAAATCATCATTTTTTAAGTATTAAATATTACTTTGAGCTTAGATAATATACGTATAAATAATAGATTGCGATCGCTAACCCAAGTTTTTAATTATCCTGCCAAGCGATGTCTATGACGGGCTATGCCTATCCACAAAACAAATTTAAGTTAGATTACAAGTGTAAAATTTGTGATTTAACGTGTTGTTGCTGTTATTGCCGCAGACATTATCAGTCTGTAAAGTAGAAATTTACGACTTATCTAATACCAACTCAAAAAATGTTTGCGACAGATAGGGTATCCAAAATAAAATTATAGCCTCAACATTATCAACCTGAATAATGTTGAGGCTATGAGCACGACAAGCAGCAAATTCTGTCAAGAATTGTTGATAAATAGAACTTACGCATTGACAGGTAAGACAAAAAGTGCATAAGTTCTAAATTAGTTAATTTTAATTTATTACAAAGCACTGCGGCTAGTTAATGCGTTCCACAAGAAGACTGCAACAATTGCGCCCAGAACTGCTACTGCAATACCGGGAATACTCAGAGAGGGAGCCGCTAGAGCAAAGCTTCCTGTACTGAAGAATACACCCAAACTACCACCAATAAAAGCACCAACTATTCCTAATAAAATAGTTCCTAAAATTCCGCCGCCTTGATGACCAGGGTAGATAGCCTTTGCGATCGCACCAGCAATTAGACCTAAAACAATCCAAGCAAGAATATTCATTGTTTTTATTTGATAAACGTTTTTTAGTGACAAATACACAATAGCAATCCAAATATTGACATTCAATCTACCAACAGAAGCAATGATCGATAGCCTTGAGGATGAACGCTATTACTTCTCGTGATGAACTCTCTTAATTAATATGGATGGATAAAAAAAAGCTCCTAGTGATCTGAAACCAGGAGCTAATAAATTCATTGCTTGATAATTGCAGTATATGCATTTTTAATGATTGTTCTCATCTACTTGAAGCATTGAACTCAGGTTTCAAAGGAGATACTTTTGTAGGTTCACACTTAATCTCAACTTGTAGAGTTCTGGTGCTGTAAGAGGTTTGCACATAGGGATTGGCGTAGAATTTGTAGTAAAGGGCAATTGCCTATACTTGCATTAGTGTCAAACAATAAAACCAACTGCTGTACCAATTTATCGTTCTTGCATTTCTTGCTGACGCATGGGCATAGCGTCAATTTGCTCAAAAATTGCTGTCGCTTGCACTGGTGTAGTTTCTTGGCGCTTAACACCTCCATCTTTGCCAATCAAAATGACGCGAAAATTTTCTTTATCAACCCCAAAGCGATTTCGCAAATTGGCAGCATAAGACTCATCTATTAACTGTCCGTTGGCATAGCTTTTATCTGTTGCCAAAATTTGAACGAGAACTAAATCCCGCTCTTTAAAATCGTTTTGGTGCTGTTTAAATACCTGCATCTGTTGCTGATAGTTATGGTTATCAACAGATGGCGCAAAGACTAGTAGTACGCGGTTTTGCCATTTTTGAGAATTGAGGTTAAATGAAGACATTTTGATAGTATGGGTTGAACCTTGAACAGTACCAGCAATACTAACAAGCGATAGGGCTATAGATGCGGCGATCGTCAGGGCAATTACTATTGAGTTCTTCACTTTGGGTCTTGTTAGGCTCATAATGTAGACTATGACATGAATAAGGTTTGATAAAATGTCAGAAGCTTTTCCAGACCCTTCTCAACTGCAACAATGGCATCAAGGTATTGAAATGGCTAACCGCAATAACATTTTCTGTCATTGTCGTAGTTGCAACTATGAATGGGTGGACTCTGTGATTGATGCAATCTGTAGTAAATGCAGCAGCAAAGATATTGAACATATCTCGTGCTGGCAGTTTCCAGATGATTGAATGAGTATCCAGATATATAGCCGAGAAAATAGCGATGTCTACGACGGGCTGCGCCTACGCTATTTTTGACATTTCCTCTGAGAATTCTGGGTGATTACTTGTTAAACTGCGGTAATGTCTGCTTGTGCATCTAAAGCAGAATTTGAAAAAATACTCCACCACTCAGATGGATCAACGGTTAACACTACTCATGTCAGGATAGCGATCGCCAGCTGCCACATTTTTTGGTGCAACTGTTTCCAATCGATTCAAATCTTGTTCAGTCAGGATAATTTCGGTAGCTGCAATATTCTCCTCCAAGTAAGTACGGCGTTTTGTACCAGGGATTGGGACAATATCTTCTCCTTGAGCAAATAGCCATGCTAAAGCAAGCTGACTAGAAGTTACTCCTTTTTCGCTGGCGATCTCTTTGACTTGCTCTACTAATTCCAGGTTTTTATAAAAATTCTCGCCTTGAAAGCGAGGAGAATTTCTTCTATAGTCATCAGGTGCAAGATCGTCAGGGCTAGCGATCGCACCTGATAAAAACCCTCTTCCTAATGGGCTGTAGGGAACAAACCCAATTCCTAATTCCCGCACGGTAGGTAAAATTTCATCCTCTGGCTCTCGACTCCAAAGAGAGTATTCTGTTTGCAGTGCAGTAATGGGGTGAACTGCTACAGCCCGTCGAATCGTCGCCGGGGCAGCTTCCGAAAGCCCCAAATAACGCACTTTTCCCAGCTTGACTAACTCTGCCATTGCCCCGACAGTATCTTCAATAGGGACAGTTGGATCTACCCGATGCTGATAATAAAGGTCAATCACTTCCACTCCCAGACGTTTTAGCGAGGCATCGCAAGCTTGATGGACATATTGTGGTCTACCATCAACCCCTTTGAAACCACCATCTTCAGTACGGACATTGCCAAATTTAGTTGCTAAAACTACTCGATCTCGGCGATCTTTAATTGCTCTGCCTACTAGTTCCTCGTTGGTAAACGGCCCATACATATCAGCAGTATCAAGAAAATTAACTCCAAGTTCTAACGCCCGATGAATTGTCGCAATCGCCTCGATTTCATCACGACCACTATAGAACTCAGACATTCCCATACAACCAAGTCCGATAGCTGAAACTTCTAACCCTTGTTTGCCTAGCTTTCTGGTTCTCATAAAATAATTTCTTACTCAGTAATTGGTCTTAGAATATGACGCCTTTCAGCATTATCCCTTTCCCTTCCACCAAGTCATCTATTATTAGAAGTATTTACTGATATAAGTACGTTGATTTGTGGGCGCTTCACATTCATTAGACTTCTTGCAGAAGTTGGGTAAGGGGTAAGGGGTAAAGGGGAAAGCAGCGATAGAATTACCCTTTCCCTTTAACCTTTACCCTTTCCCCCTTAGAAAAGAAGTGGAAAGAGTTGATGGCAATTTGGTCAAATACCTCCACCAATTCAAGAGACAACTTTGAGCAAAAGTTCGTTAAGCACGCACAATAATGGTCGGTTGTTACCTACACCAGTCTGATTGTTATTCGTCAGAATGTAATGGTGCAATGTATTGCACTCTTACAAAAGCTAAATTTAGAGGTAAACTATGTTTCCTTTTTGGGGTAATCCATGTTATGGAAGCGAACCCATTTCGCACAAAGCTAGCTTAGAGCGGAAATTAAAATTCTTGATTTGGATGCGAGATGATTTAGAGTCCAAACTGGCTGGTATTAATGCTTCTATTGATACCATTCGTCAGCAAATAGAGCGTTCAAACTCACCTACTTAGAACTTAGCTAATACAGCAATTCATCTCATCACCTGCTTATCCCGCATTTCTCACAAGCTTGAGGTCAGAGGTGCACAGAGGCAGCACTTCTCTACGAGAGGCTGCACTTCGACTAGGCTCAGTGACCACGCCAACGGCTACGCTCAATGACCGAGGGGCATAGGGGAAAAAACTTGTACAATAACTCTCCCCTGCTCCCCTGCTCCCCTGCACAAGATTTTGAGAGATGTGGTGAGAAATCCGGGTTATTGGGTAGGTGATGAGATGAATTGCAAGTGAGTTGACAATTATTAACCAGTCAACTTAATGATACCTTGGCTAACTAGAGATTCAAGCTGAGAATGATGCTGTGTTTGCTCTCGTAGCAACTTGAGTTGCTCGTAACTGAGAATGTGTAATCCTGGCCGGACAACATAACCTTCAATGGTATGAAGTTAACTGTTAGCAGTCATTACTTGAGTGATAAAGGTTTGAGCTGTTTTCTACCCAAGGATCTAAGATGTAGCGCTTAGGATGCAACAAATGCAAGTGTTTCTGTAGTGTCTCTTGCGATACCAATCACTAGCAGGCTTAATTGATGTTACCAAGCATTTATGCAACTCAGTTGCACTTGCACTGGCAAACTTGACTTGATCTTCAAAATTGGCGTGGTTGCAGGTAAAAAGACTATTTATCTAGCAATATGCGATGAATGGTTCCGTTATTCCCTTATATAACCTGATTTTAGTTATTTTTCTTTTGTTTGCTAATGCTTATTGACTAATAAATGATTTTAAAAAATTTACTTAAGCAATTTATAAAAATAAAATTTTCATGACACGTACTTTATTCTGTGGCAGATTTATGATAGTAATTAGGCACCTAAATTTAATGCTTTTTTTTAGATAACCTGGCAAAGATTGGTAATGTGTATGCCATAATGTCACGAGCTAGGGGTATATAAACTTATTGCTATACTTCAACACCTAAGTGGGGAAGGTATCAGTATTGACTACAAAAAAATATAATGCTGCTAGCTCGATCCATCGTTCATCGATTGGATAAAAACTCATGCTATGTGCCGGAATCCAATATTTGGGTCTGGATTTAATCTATAGCAGGGGTTGATTGAGTTATGGATAAGGAGGAAATTTGATGAAATTGTTAGATTTGGAAAATTCTGAGGTTAAATTAGCCTCTAAAACTGATACTAATTTTGTGGACTTAACAGCAGCACACCCCCGACCATTGTTAAAGCGATCGCACTGGCAAACTTTAAATGGGCAGTGGAAATTCGCATTTGATGACCAAGGAAAATGCGTTGAACCCGGCGATTTTAGCCAATGGTTTCATCATATAGAAGTTCCTTATGCGCCCGAATCTACCAAAAGTGGGATTAATGATCACGGGTTTCATCCAAACTGCTGGTACGAGCGCGAATTTGAAACACCACCAGGGGACGGTAGATTAGTGTTACATTTTGGCGCTGTAGACTATCGCGCTCGTGTGTGGGTAAACGATAAATACATAGCCGAGCATGAAGGGGGACACACCTCCTTCAGTCTCGATATTAGCCATGCCTTAAATGACAGTGGTACAACAAAGGTAACAGTGTGGGCGCAAGACGATCCGCATGACCTCGCCAAACCTCGTGGTAAACAAGATTGGCAGTTGAAACCACATAGTATTTGGTATCCTCGCACGAGTGGTATTTGGCAGACAGTCTGGCTGGAACGCGTAGGTGAGACTTATATCGGTCATCTTCGTTGGATTCCCGACTGCGAACGGTGGGAAATTGGTTTTGAAGCTGGGCTGGCTGGTAATTTACCTACTTCAGGTGTACAAATTAAAATTAAACTCCGCGCTGGCGATCGCGTGTTAGCAAGCGATACTTATGAAGTATTCAATGGGGAAATTTGCCGCCGCATTGTTCTGAGCGATCCAGGTATTGATGACTGCCGTAATGAATTACTGTGGAGTCCAGAAAAGCCAACGCTGATAGATGCCCAAATTCAGCTATGGGATAAAGATCGTCTGTTAGATGAAGTGGAATCTTATACAGCGATGCGGACTGTCAGCATTCAGCGCGATCGCTTTATGCTCAACGGTCGCCCCTACTATCTCCGGCTAGTTCTCGACCAAGGCTATTGGCCTGAGACACTAATGACTCCACCCAATGACGAAGCATTACGACGTGATGTAGAACTCGTCAAAGCTATGGGTTTTAACGGAGTACGCAAACACCAAAAAATTGAAGACCCCCGCTTTTTATATTGGGCAGACGTTTTAGGGTTGTTAGTATGGGAGGAGATGCCCAGTGCTTACCGCTTTACGCCGAAAGCCGTGGAACGGATGACGCGTGAGTGGACAGAAATCATCAAGCGAGATGTTAGCCATCCTTGTATTGTGGCGTGGGTGCCGTTTAATGAATCTTGGGGTGTGCCAAATTTGACTGAGACGGCGGCTCATCGTAACTACGTGTTGGCAATGTATCATTTGACCAAGACTCTCGATCCAACTCGCCCAGTAATTGGTAACGATGGTTGGGAAAGTACGGATACCGACATCCTCGCTATTCACGACTATGACCGCCACCCTGAGCGATTAGCCCATCGCTACAGACCGGATATTCAGATATCGGATTTATTTGAGCGTAGCCGCCCTGGAGGACGTATCCTCACCTTAGATAACTATCCCCACCAGGGACAACCAGTAATGTTGACCGAGTTTGGTGGTATTGCTTATGCCCCTCTCGATCAACCTCATGCAGATCAAGCTTGGGGGTATGAAAACTGCTCGAATATCTCCGAACTAGAAATGAAATACGCGGCTCTCTTGGAAACAGTTAATGACATTGAGTTATTTAGCGGATTCTGTTACACACAATTAACTGATACCTTCCAAGAAGCTAACGGTTTATTGTACGGCGATCGCACGCCGAAATTCCCCATTGAGGCAATCCGCGCAGCAACCCTCTCAGGACAAGGTTTATGTACTCCCACAAGCTGTTAAAGCCCGACGGACGCAAACTAAAGTTATACAGTCGCTACCCAATTACTAGTCAGTTAGAAGCTACTAGCCCTAGTAATGAGCCAGTGCAAGCTAATCCCCACCTGCGCTGGCACCCCTTGCGGGGGGAATGGGTAGCTTATGCCAGTCACCGTCAAGGGCGGACATTCATGCCGCCCCCAGAATATAATCCCCTCGCACCTACCACCAACCCTGAGTTCCCAACGGAACTACCCCAAGGTAAGTATGACGTGGCAGTGTTCGATAACCGCTTTCCTTCAATGAGTCTGACAGCCAACAATCCACCTGATATGATCGTGGAAACGTTACCAGCTAGTGGAGCCTGTGAGGTAGTGGTTTTTACTCAAGATGCCCGCGCCTCGCTGAGTTCCTTACAGTTGGATCATCTAGATTTGCTGTTAGAAGTGTGGGGCGATCGCACCCGCGAACTAGGATTAAATCCTGAAATTCAGTATGTGCTGCCCTTTGAAAATAAAGGGGTAGAGGTGGGTGTAACATTGCACCATCCCCACGGGCAAATTTACGCCTATCCTTTTATACCGCCTGTTCCAGCGCGAATGCTGGCAATGCAGCAGGAGTATTATAAAGAACATCGACGGGGTTTACTGCAAGACTTGATTCAAAAGGAGATTGCAGACAATCGACGGATTATTTACCAAGATGAGTATGCGATCGCATTTGTCCCAGTCTGCGCTCGTTACCCCTATGAAGTCTGGATTGCACCAAAAGAGCCAGTTGGCACTTTTATGGAACTTACCCCAGAACAACGTTGGGGACTTGCCAAAGCTTTAAAAACTGTCACTCTCAAGTATGACGGCTTGTGGAATCGTCCATTTCCTTACTTGATGGCTTGGTTCCAAGCACCAACTGACGGTTTAGCGCATCCAGAAGCGCATTTACACGCCGAGTTTTTTCCACCATATCGGACAAGCGAAAGGCTAAAGTATCTGGCGGGAACCGAACTTGCAGCAGGGATGTTTGCCAATGATGCTTTACCGGAGGAGAAAGCGAAGGAACTACAAGCTGTGGTGGTAAACATTGAAGAACCGATTTCCGTGTGACAGGGTTTGAAACTGTAACTTAATTTCTGGACAAACCAACGCATTTATTTGTGTTTCTTCACCTCTTGAATTAGTGCATCAGCAAAGCATTTTAACCGTTCCTTATAATCGGGGGCGGTTTTTAACTTTTCCACGATCCAAATACGTTGCTAGGGACAGAGTATTGCTATGCTCTAACGAGAAATCTATACAACTATGATGTAATTTTCACTAATGATCTGCTGAAAAAGAATGTAGAGACTTAGCTGTGCTACGTTTCTACAAGGGTTCTGCATAAATTGTATTTAATATCTGGAGATGTCTACTTTACAACTAGGATCAGAAGCGAAGCTTTTATCAAAAATGAACTTAACATAGATATTTCCACTACCTCGTGAATAGCTGCCACCCAAGTAACGCCATTTATTATCTTGGATGCCTGCATCTCCGGTTTTGAATACTGTAGCGGGTAGATTTCCGTTGTCAACATACGTAACATTTGCTTTATTACCGCCGCGATTATTTCCCTTGTTAATTTTATAGTTGATTCTTATTATTGAGCCTATTCTTCCTCCTAAGCCTTGATTGTAATCGATTTTAAGTGTGCCTGTAAAACCTCCTTTACTACATGAATAGTCACGAATAACGGCATCAGCAGTAGCTGGAGTTAAAGCAATGCTAGTGCAAGCAACAGCCATTACAGCAGTACCAATAACAAAACGGTTTGTTGTCTTTATAATTTGACAAGCAGCCAAACTATTAACCATTTCAGACTTCCTTTTTGATTGAGTTATACTTCGCCATGAATAAATTAGAACTAATAAATAGCAGAAAATTTCAAAGTTAATACAAAACTTTAAAAAATATTTTCGTAGCAATAAGTCTTGCCAAAAAGAATGCTGAGGATGATTTGAGGCAACTGCTATAAAACAGTGCCAGTAAACCCGCACTCCTAACGGCGAAGCAAGAAAATATATGCCGCCGATGCGAATTCCCAAACCCCCACTTAAAACACGAGTGGGGTTAATTTTGGCATTCTAAGGGTGTGTAGAGATTGGCTGTAGAATGGTGCGGGATCAAATTATTCTCTGGTTTTTAATCTAAATCTTAAGCCTTGGGTCAGATTACTAGAGTATGCCTAATTTTAGTGACACAACAGTCAATACTTTTCGGTTAAGGGGGAAAGGGGAAAGGGAAAGGGTTTGATATTTACCTTTACCCCTTCCCCTTTAACCTTTACCCAGACCAAAGAGAGATTGTTGGATTTATCCGAAAAGTATTGACACAACAGTAAATCAAAACTCATTAGCTTTGAAGTCTATAAAAATCCGAAAAAGGATAATTCAAGTTTGTAGATAAAGCATATACAAACTTAAAGAAACCAATCATGAAAAACTTAGACCGCAAGAGTGCAAAATCTGTTTGGGGAGTTTTGGCTACAGCTTGTGGAGCCATTTCTATGTTAACAGCCACACTGGGAATACCGACCGCGGCACTTGCTGCTACACCAGTATTTAACTGTAGTGCTGAAGGTGTAATTGTTGAAGTTTCTCGCCTCAACAATGGAAAACTGCGCTATTCAGCATACAATATTCCTACGACATTACAACGTCCGGATCTTGTCATTGATGGTGGTACAGTCAAACGTAATCAAAATGGAGAGACAGTTTACAGATTTAGAAACCAAAATTATCTGTATGCAGCTGTCAAAGATTCCGGTTACGGGAGAGTATTAGTTTACAAAAATAATCGACTTATTGCTACAAAGTATTGTGGTGATGTTTAAAACTAAAAGTATCAAGGTGCGATCGCGGAGTTTGAGGAACTAACAAAGGGTTAGGTCGATGGGTGGCAGTAAGTATCCTTTTACTTATGAGAATCGATGTTCTGATAAATAAATCAAAGGTTGCATTACAACTGATCGACTTAAGTGTTCTTAGACTTTAGCTGCTGCGATCGCCCTTAAAAAAATTTTCTAAACCAGACAAATAGATGAAGGGTAACTAGCTAACAAAGATATCAAATGGGTTCTATATAACTCAAGACTGGATTATGATAGTTGTGCTATAAGCCTTCTGATAGTGTATTTCTCCAAACAAAATAGTTTAGGCTGGGGATGTTTAGTTATAAAGATGAGAGGTAATAGTTATGCCTGGTGGACATGCTAGCCATAAAGGCGCTTCTAATAAACCCAATATTAATGCCAATGGAGTAATTGATGATGCTGCTGATGAATCATTAAATCCTGACGATATCCTGTCTGAGGAGCAAACTAACACAGAAGTCCATAGGGTCGAAGAAGCTGTTAAGTTTCCTCCTGCTACCGAACGCCCAGGTGAAAAATCAAATACTAATACCTGAAGTAACTATAGGACTCATTTTTGATTTTTGAAATAGGCGTAGGGTGCGTTAGCAAAGCGTAATGCACCTTATATATTTTCAAAAATCAAATAAGTGTAGCAACCAGCTACTTCACAAGCGATATCGGTGCTTTTGATATACAAAAATCCCCCTTTAACCTAACGGTACAAAGGGGGATGATGGCTAAGGTCAGAAGCTTTTATATAGGTTTCAACCAAATTTACTAGCGGTTGAGGCTATGAGGAATGCCCCATAGGTAAGGATGTAGCCAACTGTGAAGTGAGCTAGACCTACTAACCAACCTTGGACAATAGACAGAGCAACTGGCTTATCTTTCCAACGAACTAAGTTAGCTAAGGGAGTACGTTCGTGTGCCCAAACTAGAGTTTCAATTAACTCTTGCCAGTACCCACGCCAGCTAATCAAGAACATGAAACCGGTTGCCCAAACCAGGTGTCCAAAGAGGAACATCCAAGCCCAGACAGA
The DNA here is from genome assembly GCF_034530915.1 of Nostoc sp. DedQUE09. Lineage (NCBI taxonomy): Bacteria > Bacillati > Cyanobacteriota > Cyanophyceae > Nostocales > Nostocaceae > Nostoc > Nostoc sp. DedQUE09. The sequence continues at coordinate 107,446 of NZ_JAVRCE010000005.1, read as the reverse complement.
CAAATTATTTGTGCCGTAGGGGTTATAACCGTTAATCAACTGAGCAGAGTTAGCCCAGAGGTAATCACGGAACCAACCCATCAGGTATGTAGAGTTCTCATTGAATTGAGCGACATTACCTTGCCAAACACCTAGATGCTTCCAGTGCCAATAGAAAGTTACCCAGCCAAGAAGATTCAGCATCCAGAACATGGCGAGATAAAAAGACTGTTCCCAAGAGGAAGTTTGGCAAGTACCGCCCCGACCTGGCCCATCACAGGGGAAGGTATAGCCGAAGTCCTTTTTATCAGGCATCAATTTGGTACCACGAGCATCCAATGCGCCCTTGACACAAATTAAGGTGGTGGTGTGCAAACCTAAAGCGATCGCATGGTGAACCAGGAAATCACCGGGCCCAATCGTCAAGAACAGGGAGTTAGTGCCGGAATTGATCGCTGCTGTCCAGTTTGGCAACCAGACGTTACCGTAGTTGGGCCAAGCTGTATAGGCAATGCTATCTGGGTTAGATAGTAAGGCATCCATGCCATACAGTAGTTTCCCGTGAGCAGATTGGATGAATTGAGCAAACACTGGCTCAATCAATATTTGCTTTTCAGGAGTGCCAAAAGCAACTACAACATCGTTGTGAACGTATAACCCCAGAGTGTGGAAGCCTAAGAATAACGACACCCAACTCAGGTGAGAAATAATCGCCTCTTTATGCTGAAGTACACGCTCCAGGACGTTACCTTTGTTTTGCTCTGGGTCGTAATCCCGAACCCAGAAGATGCCAGCATGGGCGAATGCACCAATCATCAAGAACCCAGCGATGTACTGGTGATGAGTGTATAGTGCCGCCTGTGTTGTGTAGTCCTTACCAATGAAGGCGTAAGGAGGCATCGAGTACATGTGCTGTGCCACTAACGACAGAGCAGTACCCAAGGCTGCCAAGTGTATAGATAACTGGAAGTGCAGCGAGTTGTTATAGGTGTCGTACAGCCCTTGGTGCGGTAAGTTGAACTGACCTTCAGTTTGGATGCCAAAGAATTTTCTGGCGTTGAGCATCTCTTTGATGCTGTGACCAATGCCGAAGTTAGTCCGGTACTGATGACCGGCAACGATAAAGATGACTGCGATCGCTAAATGGTGATGAGCCATATCGGTCAGCCATAGCGATTCTGTTTGGGGATGAAAACCACCCAAAAAAGTCAAAATGGCTGTCCCTGCGCCTTGAGATGTACCAAACAAATGCCCTGACGTATCAGCATTCTGAGCATATACACCCCAGTCACCCCTCCAGAAAGGTGCTAAACCTGCTGGGTGAGGTAAGGTACTTAAAAAATTATTCCAACCAACATGCTGACCGCGAGATTCGGGAATGGCAACGTGAATAAGATGCCCTGCCCAAGCTAGAGAACTAACACCAAACAAACCTGCCAGGTGGTGATTCAGACGAGGTTCAGCACTCTTGAACCAAGCCAAGCTGGGACGATACTTGGGTTGCAAGTGCAGCCAACCAGCAAACAAGAACAATGCTGCTAACAGCAACAAGAACACTGAACCTTGGTAGAGGTCATTATTCGTCCGCATTCCAATGGTGTACCACCAGTGGTAGACACCAGAATAAGCAATGTTAACAGGATTAGTAGCGCCCCCTTGGGTAAAAGCTTCTATTGCTGGTTTACCGAAATGAGGGTCCCAAATCGCGTGGGCGATTGGACGAATATGTAGCGGATCTTTAATCCACTGTTCAAAATTACCTTGCCAAGCTACGTGGAACAATAGACTAGATGCCCACAGAAAGATGATGGCCACGTGACCGAAGTGAGTAGCGAAAATCTTTTGGTAAAGATTTTCCTCGGTCATGCCATCATGGCTTTCAAAATCATTTCCTGTTGCCATCGCATACCAGATCCGACGTGTAGTCGGGTCTTGTGCGAGATCCTGGTTAAATTTAGGATATTTTGTGGCCATGCAATTTAATTACATCTCCTTAAACGCTAATCCAAGTTGCTAGTTCTAACGAGTCAGCAACTTTTTACAATTGAATCAGCACCCTTTCAGCCTTGGATTCGAGGTCAATCTAAATAGCACAAGCTGATGAGTATTGAGGATAAAACAGGCTTAATTCTTAGACTCACATCATTAGGCGGGATGATGCAATTCATTTCCATAGGAGTAATAAACTAATTAATGACTACCATTTCCATCTAACTATCGGACGATATTTGTATTAAATGAACTTGTAGTCTTAAATACAGCCTCAGAGCTACAAAGTTTTAGTAATTTTTTTATTAAAATGAGCTTAAAATTTTGTAAATACGTGACATAATAATTTTTTTTAACAAAACAAAAAATTAAGCTCAAGTTTATTTACCTATTGGTAAGTTCTGATACCAATAATTTGTACTTTTTGTGGGACTAAATTAGGTGAATTAGTCAGGGGTTAATAATTCCGTAGTAAATGGCGACAACAAATAAGAAAGTAGCCAATATAACTACAGTAAACCCATAGCGAGCTAGTGGATTGGGTAAGTCCTGATTGGTGATTACATTATCCTTTTGTACCTGAGTCATAGGCTCAGATTTATCAGGTTCTTGAGCATTCATGTCATTAGGTGGGTTCTCTAGCAGAGGAACATTATTCTCTGTTATTTTGTTTTGAGTCTCTTGGGATTTCATGGGCTTTTTTTGATGTCTTTGTAGCTCCTGCGCTTTTATAATTTCAAAAATTTACTAATGAGTACATCGTTCTTGAGAACTACCTTGGCTTGATGTGCGATTCGCCTAGAGGAGTTAGTCGATATGAAGTTGATCTGTAATTAAAAATACACTTTTCTAAGCAACTGGATTAAATTTAAATTTTTGAGTTTTTAGAAAATTACCAATTGGGCGAAGTGGGTATATTTACTAATGATGCTTTACCAGAGAAGAAGGGGAAGGGATTATCAGTCAATACGGTTCAGTTAAGGACAAGACTTAATAAGGACAAGACTTACCCAAAATTAAGAAAAAACGAACCACAAAAGGCGCATACTCCTAGTAGTCTGCCAAGGAAACTTTGCATAGTGGTTAGCAGAGGGGCAGAGGTGCAGAGGGGCAGAGGGGCAGAGGGGCAGAGGGGAAATAACTTGTATAAGCCTCTCCCTTGCTCCCAGGCAATTTTGGGTTGGCGAACTACTAGGGAGAAGCAAGCTACGCGCAGCGTCTCGTCAGAGAAGGACACAAAGGAATAAGAGTTTTAGAGAGTTTTTGCGTAAGCCTTGAAAGGTTTCTGGCGCTAACCCAAGCGTATTGGATTATCAGTAGTGGTCGTAAATATTAGACCTCTTGCAAAAATATATTTTTGCACTCTTAGGGAAAAGGGTGCATGTTAAAGGGAAAGGATTTTGAGTTTTTTTACCCTTTTCCCCTGCCCCTTTACGCCGACAAATGCCAAGAAGTCTATTGAAATGCCAAACTCGATATAATACCGTAGCCACGTTTTTATCAAACCAAAGACATACGCATATAAACACAGATGAACCTCATAATTAGTCTGTATTCATCTGTGGTTACTAATTTTGTATGAACGAAGAAGTCTCCAAAAAATTAGAGTTAATCAGGCAAACCTTGCGTGAAACCGAAGTGCAAGGTGTGCGCTTGCGCGGTACAGACTGGTTTGCCTGGGCAACAGCTGGCGCTTCTAACACCGTACTGCTGACTGCTGAAACTGGCGTAGCAGAAGTATTAGTAACTACTGAAGGTGCTTGGGTATTGACGGATGAAATTGAAGCGCAGCGTCTTAAGGATGAAGAACTGCCAGCTAATTTTAAGGTGTATGTGAACCCTTGGGCTGATTATGCTGCCCGTGAGTCTTTTGTTCGTGATGTAACTGGCGGCAAAAAAGTAGTTAGCGATCGCCCCATCTCCAATTTAGAAAAACCGTTACCCCCAACTCTGCAAAATCATAAACGGGTAATGATGTCAAGTGAATTAGAGCGATATCGTCAAGTCGGGCAAAAAGCTAGTCAGGCAATGACAGAGGTACTCAAAGCCGCCAAGCCAAGTTGGACAGAATATCAATTAGCGGGTGCGGGTGCAGAGGCGTTATGGGCGCAAGGGTTACATCCAGCGCTGACACTGGTAGCGGGTGAGAGGCGTTTACCGCTATACCGTCATGCAACAGCCACCGCAGAACAGATTGGACAGCAAGCGATGCTGGTGTTTTGCGCGAGAGGTTACGGTTTGTATGCAAATCTGACTCGATTTGTTTGTTTTGGTAAGCTTTCAGACGAACGAGCCGAATTACATTCCCATGTGCGCGAAATAGAAGCAGTAGTTTTGAATTTGTGCCAACCCGGAACCAGTCTCGATGCAGTTTATCACGCCCTAGCTCAGGCTTATGAGCAGCATGGATTTCCCAATGCCATCCGCGAACATCACCAAGGAGGAACCACTGGATATCTAGCGCGAGAAATCGTCGCCAATCCAACTACTACTGATACTTTGACAGAAGGTATTGCTGTTGCTTGGAACCCTAGTTTAGCAGGGGCAAAGATTGAAGATACTTTTGTGATTCTCAAGGATGGAAAGTTGGAAAATTTAACTTTCGATCCAAATTTTCCTAATGTTGAGGTAGAAGGAAGGTTACGCCCTGTACCTTTATACAATTAAAAATTATGGATTTTCAACAAGTATTTGGTAAACCACCTGAAACTGAAGCCAGTGCGCCAGGAAGAGTAAATTTACTAGGCGAACATACCGACTATAACGATGGCTTCGTTCTGCCAACTGCGATTCCTCAATCTACGACGGTAGAGCTAGGTTTGAGTAGCGATCGCCATCATCACTTTTACTCGGAAAATCTCAATGAGCAAGTGAGCATTTTAGATATAAACCATTCCCCGTCTGGATTTGCCAGTTATATTTTTGGCTGTATTGAGGTTTTGCAAAAAGCAGGACACACAATACCATCGCTTTCTGTGTACGTCAAATCATCGGTTCCGATGGGTTCGGGTTTGTCTAGTAGCGCGGCTTTGGAAGTGGCAACGCTGCGGGGATTACGCCAACTTCTGAAGCTTCCCATTGATGACGTTGAAATCGCCCAATTTGCCCAGCAAGCAGAAATTCATTATGCTGGCGTCCAGTGCGGCATCATGGATCAGATGGCTTCTAGTTTGGCTGATACTGAACATATCTTGTTTTTAGATACTCGGACTTTAGAACGCCGCGTGATGCCTTTGCCTGACAACGCGGAGATTTTGGTTATTGATAGCGGTGTACCCCGCACTCTTGCCACTAGCGGTTATAACCAGCGTCGGGCTGAGTGTGAAGAGGCGGCGCGATCGCTAGGAGTTAAGGCACTACGAGATATTACTGATATTGAGGTAACAGAAAAACTACCCGAACCTCTACGGCGGCGTGCCCGTCATGTGGTTACAGAAGATAACCGCGTCTTGGAAGTATTGCAGGGAGTAACATCTGAGCACTTTGGCGAATTGATGAACGCATCCCACGCCAGTTTGAGAGATGATTACGAAGTGTCTGTACCTGCACTGGATACATTAGTAGAGATTTTGCAGAAAACAGAAGGAGTGTTGGGTGCAAGACTTACAGGTGCTGGTTTTGGCGGTGCTTGTGTTGCTTTGGTTAAATCAGGCCAGAGCAAAGATATTGCAACTCATGTTCTTGAACAATACAAGCAAGCAGGTTACACCGGACAAATTTTGGTTCCTTCTTTGGAGTTAAGTGATGCAGCCTAAAGTTGTTTATGGAAACGCAGCCGTTGAAGGTGTAAATCGCTGGGGATGGTTCATGGGTCACTTTATCACCCCTGAAGACGATCCGCGTTCCACGGAAATGCTAGAAGTAAAATGGGCTGTTCACAAAGCAGGTGAAAGTAGAACTGAATGGGCGGTAAATAACCAAGCTGCGACGCTTTCAATTCTCATTCACGGAGAGTTTCGCCTGCAATTTGAAGATAGAGAAATTTTATTATCTCGTGAAGGTGATTATGTTCTTTGGTGTGCGGGTGTGTCCCATTGGTGGATTGCTGAGTCCGACTGCACTATTTTGACTGTCAGATGGCCTTCAAAGCCAGGGGATAGTGTTGAATTGGCTGGAGTGTCAAAGACTTAGTTTGCTAAGTAATTGAGCATAATTAATTTTAATTAGGTTCGATGCTCCCTCATCTGTCAGGATTACTTTGCTTCTCAACATCAGATTTAAGATACAAAGTCAGAGACTTAAGTAGTTGGCTTAAATAATTATCGTTGCGATCGGGCAGAGGATAAGGACAAAGGGTTTGAGCCTTGTTTACTTTTCTTTACACAGTTTGCTTTTATTGTGCCGACTTACTTATCATTTTCAAAAATTTTTGATATCTATCCTACAAACTTAATTATCTCGATCTTTGGTATTTTTTTTAATCCGTCGAACTCACATAGTATTAATCTAAAGATTTTTTGAAGATGAGTTTGTTTCACGTAAAGCCGTGATTTTCATGAAAGATGCATCTAATGCGATCGACAAAATATCTAGACATATAGAAAGTTTATTGCGGATTAAGTCATTTTACAGCCCCAAACTCAGGGTCGAATCGAATCAATTCTCGTGTCGAGTGGTCAGCGAGTGCAGCAGGGTACGCCGATCGCATCTTTGAGTTTAGATCAGGCTCAGGCTAATGTCGCCAGTTCGATCGCAGCTGCTAATTCGGTGCAAGCAGCATTGGGTACTGCTCAAGCAGAGCAACAACAAGCCGAAGCCCAAAGTCGCACTTACTTTCGCCCGTGAAGCTGCCGATGTGCTGATGTATGCAGGTGTGTCTATTAATGGTTTGCTGAGTCCAACTGCATTGTGACTGTGAGATGCCCTTCAAAGCCAGGCGATCGCGTTGCATTGTCTGGAGTGTCAAAGAATTTAGTTATGTTAAGTAATTCGTTATAATTAATATTAATTAATTGTTACAGAGGATTGGCATAAGCCACCAATTTTAAAAATAGTACGCTACTATCGACAAGCAATAAAAAATCTCCTAGAGGTCTGATATTAATACGCCTCTAGTTATAAGTTGAAGAGGATAAAAAAGATGGTTCAAAGTATAGGCGGTATAGCGAAATATTCAGCTACCGACCTAGACCGATTTGCTCAAAAACTGAATCAAGACGGAATTTGTGTCATTCCTGGTGTTTTTGAGCAAAAATTAATTGACGAGTGGGCACAAGCTTTTGAAAAATTATTTCACGAGCGTCAAAATCAACCAGGTGGGTTGGCTCCTCGTGAAGTTTCCCGCTACTATCTAACCTTGCCTTGGATTTACCCATTTGCTAATGAGTTAGTTTTTGCCAATCCAGTGATTATGGGTATTTTAGATCGCGTGTTTTACCAAGAATACGTGATGGTTCAGATGGGAGTTGATGTCCCATTCCAAGGTTCAGATTATCAGGAAACCCATCGGGATTTTCGCCCGTTATTTAGCGATCGCATTGTTACCCCACTTTACGCCCTAGCAGTTAACTTTCCCCTGGTGGAAGTAACCGCAGAAAACGGCCCGTTCCAAATGGCGCGTGGAACCCATGTTATACCGCGTGAAGAAGGATTAGAAAAAGTTGCCAGTGGTGAAATTCCGATGGAATCTTTTTATATGCAGCCAGGTGACGTGATGGTGCGATCGCCTTTAGCACTACATCGGGGTTCCCCAAATCGGACAAACCACCCAAGGCCGATGGTAGTCATGGGCTATGCCATGCATTGGTTGCACACACCAAAGGTAGATTTGACTCTCCCACAAGACTATTATGATAGTCTCCCAGAAAAACTAAAGCAGATGCTACGGTGTCAGCTAGTAGAAAGCTTACCTAAGAACAAAGTCGAGACTTACGTGAATTTCAAATACTAGTAGTTTTTCAAGGCAACAATGCTTGGTAAATAAGTTTGTAGTCAGGACTTTAGTCCTTGATTTAAGCGTTAAAGCCCTCACTACAAACCCGGCAAACTTAACTTGACTAACCACTAGTGGAAGAAGGATTTTTGTCATTCCATAGATAATTAAGATGCAAACCTATACTAATCCAGTCTACAAAGGTTATTTTGCCGATCCTTTTGTTTGGCAACACGAAGGCGTATATTATGCGATCGGTACTGGTGCAGCAGAAGCAGAAGGAACGGTAGACGAAATAGCGGACGCACCAAATGTTAACTCCGATAACAAATCGTGTGTCTTTCCTCTGTTACGCTCCTTCGATTTTGTAAATTGGGATTATGTTGGTAACGCGCTACAACGCCCAGATCCCGCCCTTGGCGATAATTTTTGGGCCCCCGAAGTTGCTTATTGCGATCGCCAGTTTTATCTCTACTACTCTGTAGGGCATGAAGACAAGAATCATCAGTTACGTGTAGCTACAAGCGATACTCCGTTAGGGCCATATCAAGATGTTGGTGAAACACTTGTAGATCCAAAGTCCTGTCCTTTTGCGATCGATCCGCATCCATTTCAGGATGACGATGGACAGTGGTATTTGTTTTACGCCCGTGACTTTCTGGATACATCGGATGGAGTACGTGCTGGCACAGCATTAGTTGTAGACAAACTCCAAACCATGACTAAGCTTGCTGGTGAAGGGAAAGTGGTTTTACGTGCGCGATCAGATTGGCAACGATTTTTAGCCAACCGTTTGATGTATGGTGAAATCTATGATTGGCATACTTTAGAAGGCCCCTGCGTTCGTAAGCATGAAGGTAAATACTACTGCTTTTATAGTGGTGGACGCTGGGAAACTGAGAACTACGGTGTAGATTATGGCATTGCTGACAACGTGATGGGGCCTTATTCTGATGCAGGTAACGAAACCGGGCCACGGGTGCTAAAGTCTGTTCCTAATTTTGTTATCGGGCCGGGACATAATTCTATTGTTCTTGGGCCAGATGGTAAGACTGAGTATGTTGTCTACCATGCTTGGACGCAAAACATGGATATGCGGCAAATCTGTTTAGATATGCTGATCTGGAAACCAGAAGGGCCATCTTGCAATGGCCCTACCTGGACACCGCAGACTATCAGCAACTATTAAAGATTTTGCGATACATTAACACCGCTCACTTTGGCTGGTATAACAACACTGTAGTAGCCAGCTGCGATCGCTGCTAATGCATTAAGCAAAACATTAGCGCCGAACAATGGCATTAAGCCGAAAAATGTCTTACCCAAAGGCAACAATCCGATGATGGCCAGCAATGCATAAGAAACTGCAAAACCACGATTGAATACACGCGCAGTAGTAGTATTGTTGTAAGAAGTAATTCCTAACAATCCTACGGCGCAACGTACAATGTTATGCAAAAAGTTGGTGGGAATTGCACTAAAGATATAACCAAAACCCGCAGAATAAGCACCAGAAGATTCATCAAGTGGAACAAAAGATTCGTTCGTTCCTGGTAATGAAACCAAAGCTGGTATGAATCCAGCTAAACCTAAAAGTAAATAACTGATTCCGATAGCCAAAGCAACGTAACGCTCGATCATTTTTGCCTGGTTAATGTTTTCCATTTTTTCTTTTGGTAAGTGCGTAGATCTTTACGAAATAGTAACAGCTAGCTGAGAAATCATGAGAATCTAATTTGTTAATAGATATAAATAGATTGCCTCTAGCTAACTGTCTAAAGCATAATATTTATAATTCAACTTTGTCTTTCATATATTTCACTCTATCAAAAGTAATGAATACTATTTCAAGCAAGGCTTATAGCTTTGATCCAATTTCACTTCCATGCTTTTTCTTACATTCAACAAGATTTACTGATTAATTATTTTTATTCTCGTCATATCTCATTGCTTGAACCACTTCCAAAAAGGGCATTTTTTGCTCATGATTTAGCATTCTACTCTGAGAAAAATCATTGAATAGCGAATAGATATCTACCTCAGATAGCCAAATCATAGTTTCATAACCAACCCGACCCATTTCTGGCTCTAAACCCATAGGTATCTCTAGTAAATAAACCCAGTTACCTGACTGAGGTCGGTAATTTTTGATAATGCCTTATTTGCCGATAAACTCTACCTTTTGACCGCTACTGAACTTAGGTGTTGACAAAACACTTGCATTCATTACTCGTAATTCCTTCGACTAATGGAGTGATAACTAAGGTTGTAGCGAATATGAAACTTGCAATTATCTGTCACAGGTTTCAATGTATTCTCTGTCAGGAGATTTAAGATTGAGTTTGAGTTTTTACATCTAAAGTAATAATTTTAATTAAAAAAATAAACTTACATCCTTAAGAAAAGAGAAACTTCTAAATCCAGAAATGTTGCTACTTAATTTATTAATATTGACTGCCGCTAAAAAGCAATACGGTTGGGTTAAGCATTTCTTTCTTCTCTTTGCGTCCTTTGCGGTTCGTTAAAAAATTGACTTTCGCAAAGAGTTTTAGCCTTAACTGAACTGTATTGCACTAAAAAGCAACATTATGACTTTTGAAGATCAATGCTTACACTTGCTGCATTACCTATTTTATTTAAGAAATATTGAGAGAAAAGCGATCGCTTCACGGATTAGCATCATTAGAAGCGATCGCTTGAGGTTTATGAATTGAATTACGAGCAATTGTACATATAGTCAAAAAGCTTTTAACCTACCCAAGGCTGAGAGAACATATATATCATCAGGGTGAAATTTATAATACTTGTTTCTAATAAAGCAACAATAAAAGAAATTACTTCATTTACTATAGGTTATAAAATAATTGTTACAGCAATATGTATCCAAGATAACCAAATAATATATATTTTGTAAAAAAATACCTTTTTAAGGCTTAAAAAATAGCCAATTGATATATAATTCTAGGACAAAATTAATATTAATAACAAAAAAATTAATCAATAACCAGAGATTATTAATTTTAATAATAGAGATAATTATTTTAATATTTTTGTGTACGAAACCGAACAGACAAAAGCAAGTATATATGCATAGGCTTATAAATAAAAAATCGTTACATAAATCAATAATCAATTAATTTTCAGATGTTGATAAAAATATAGTGCTTAGGACTTAATAAAGAAAGGAACTTTATATTTATTTGGATAGATGAAAAAATTAGATATAAACCAGTATTTTATTATGAGTGCAACGAAGTATTGAGTATACCGATTCGATATTGAAAAGCAGCAAAGTATGTTGCAAGCTTTTGCATGAGAGTAAGCTTGGTGCTGCTTTACAAAGAAAAGGTATTAGCGTTTGGCTAGTCAAAATTAATAATTTAAATAATGAGACGAACTATGGCAAGTGAAAAATCTCAAGTCAAAAACAACGGTGTCAGCAATGTTATTTCGCCCAAGCAGCGTAAAACAAAGCGATCGCAGTTAGCTGAAACGCAATCATCAAGTATATCGCTGTTGAATTTAACTTCGTCTAATAAAAAAGTTCAATCAACAGAAACCTTTAAAGACACACCTGATATAGTTTGCTTATCTCATTTACGCTGGAATTTTGTCTATCAAAGACCACAACACTTACTAACTCGCTGCGCTCAAGGAAAGCGAGTCTTCTTTATTGAGGAGCCGATTTTTTCTCAAGAACCCTTGGGAAAATTGGACATCAACGAAGATTCTAGTGGAGTAGTTGTGGTTGTGCCACACCTACCACAAGGTTTAAGTGAAGAAGCAATCAACGCAGATTTACAAGTACTAATTAATAATTTATTTGCAGAGCATAACATCAACAAATACATTTGTTGGTATTACACACCAATGGCGATCGCTTTTACCCGCCACTTGCAACCCCAAGCCGTGGTTTACGATTGCATGGATGAATTGTCTGCATTCCACGGCGCATCACCCACTTTAAAGAATTACGAAGCCGAACTATTCAGACGTGCAGACTTAGTATTTACAGGGGGACAAAGCCTTTACGAAAGTAAAGTGAACCAGCATCCCAACGTTTATGCCTTTCCTAGCAGTGTAGATGTTCCCCATTTTGGCCAGGCGAGAAATGTTCAAGAACCAGAAGATCAAGCTCATATTCCTCATCCTCGTCTTGGTTTCTTTGGCGTAATTGATGAACGGATGGATATTGAACTGCTTGCAGGTATTGCCGAAGCACGCCCCGATTGGCATTTAGTGATTATTGGCCCAGTTGTCAAAATCGATCCAGCAAATCTGCCACAGCATGAAAATATTCATTATCTCGGTGGCAGAGACTATAAAGACTTACCTGCCTATTTAGCAGGCTGGGATTTAGCAATGTTGCCATTTGCGCGTAATGAGTCAACACGCTTTATTAGCCCGACCAAAACTCCAGAATATCTTGCCGCAGGTAGACCTGTAGTATCTACCTCAATTCGAGATGTAGTGCGTCCTTACGGAGAATCGAAGCTGGTACGAATTGCAGATACAGTTTCTGAGTTTGTTACCGCCGCAGAACTTGCAATGCAAGAAGACACCCCAGCCTCAGAATGGTTGAGTCGAGTAGATGTCTTTTTAGAAAAGATTTCTTGGGATCGCACTTGGGCATCAATGATGAAGCTGATTGACTCTGCGATCGCGGCCCGTGATGGTGAAGACAAAGCTAACTCCACAGGTGCGGCTGGTAAACAAGCACCAAATATCATTACCAGAGATTTTGTCTTCGATTACTTGGTTGTCGGCGCTGGTTTTTCTGGTAGCGTCATTGCAGAACGTTTGGCAACTCAGTCTGGTAAAAAGGTGCTGGTTGTAGACAAGCGTAACCACATCGGCGGCAATGCCTACGATCATTACAACGATGATGGCATTCTTGTACACAAATACGGTCCCCACATCTTTCACACCAATTCCCGCGAAGTCTTTGAATACCTCTCACGCTTTACTCAGTGGCGGTCTTACGAACATCGTGTCCTTGCCAGCGTAGATGGGCAACTTGTTCCAATTCCGATCAACCTTGACACCATCAACAAGCTGTATGGCATGAATCTCAATTCATTTGAGGTGGAAGAGTTTTATAAATCGCTTGCTGAACCTGTAGAATACATCCGCACTAGTGAAGATGTGGTGGTAAGCAAAGTTGGTCGAGTACTGTATGAAAAGTTTTTCCGTAATTATACCCGTAAGCAATGGGGACTCGACCCTTCGGAACTTGACAAATCAGTAATTGCCAGAATTCCGACTCGTACCAATCGTGATGATCGCTATTTTACCGATAGTTACCAGGCAATGCCACTGCACGGCTTTACCCGGATGTTCGAGAATATGCTCAATCACCCGAACATCAAGGTAATGCTCAACACTGATTATCAAGAAATTCAAAAAGCTATACCTTGCCGCGAGATGGTTTACTCCGGGCCGGTTGACGAATACTTTGATTATCGCTACGGCAAACTACCCTATCGCTCGCTTGATTTCAAGCATGAGACGCACAATACGAATGTGTTTCAATCAGCGCCAGTAATTAACTATCCCAATGAACAGCTTTATACTCGTGTGACAGAGTTTAAATACTTGACTGGTCAGGAACATTCAAAAACTAGCATTGTTTACGAGTTTCCTCAAGCTGAGGGAGACCCTTATTATCCTGTACCACGTCCTGAGAATCAGGAAATTTACAAGAAATACAAGGTGCTGGCAGATGAAACTCCAGGGATCTATTTTGTAGGACGATTAGCGACCTACAAGTACTACAACATGGATCAATGTGTTGCTCAAGCTCTGTCTGTGTACAAGCAAATTGGGGTTAAGGCTTAAATAATTCGTAATTCACGCCTGTGCAACTTTCTTTCAAACCTAACCCCCAGCCCCTTCCCTACAAGGGAAGGGGAGCAAGAATCAAAGGTTTTATGTAAGTCGAATTACCCCCCTTAATCCCCCCTTATAAAGGGGGGAAATAAGAGAATCTTGTTCCCTCCCCTTTATAAGGGGAGGGTTAGGGTGGGGTAAAACCCTTGGTTAATCAGCTATTTCAGACTTGTGTGTACATCGTAGCTCCCTGTAGAGGAGAGGAATGGAAGCAGGGTTCTAAGAATAAATTGCACATCGCGTTAATTCGTAATTAGGGCTGCTCTGTATTTAGTAGGCTGCTCATGTCTGTAACGCACCGAAAATTTAGGATGGTGCGTTAGCCTCCGGCATAACACACCCTACAAAACTGAAAAAGAACGCATCAAATAAAATATCAGCTTGAGTTGTAAATTATGATTTCTGCTTTCAACTCGACACTCAACACTCCTGATTCCAAACTTCCTCTAGAAGTTTGGGCTGGTGTCGAGTGTACGGTTAATCGTGTGGGTGAAGAGTATCTCGATCAGTTAGAACGTAATGGTCATGCAACGCGCTTGGATGACCTAGATTTATTTGCCCAACTAGGTATACACGCCATCCGCTATCCAGTAATTTGGGAGCGGATAGCACCCAATGGTTTAGAGAATGCTGATTGGTCGTGGGCAGATGAACGGCTGGGACGGTTGCGCGAACTCGGTATCTGCCCAATTGTGGGGCTAGTGCATCATGGCAGTGGGCCGCGTGATACCAGCTTAGTAGATCCAGAATTTCCTGAGAAACTAGCGGTGTTTGCTCGTGCGGTTGCAGAACGCTATCCTTGGATAACACATTACACACCTGTAAATGAGCCACTGACAACAGCGCGATTCAGTGGGATGTATGGTCACTGGTATCCCCACGGAAAGGACGATTTAACCTTCGCCCGTGCATTGTTAGGGGAGTGTAAAGCGATCGCTCTTTCGATGCAGGCAATCCGGGAAATCAATCCCAATGCCCAACTCGTACAAACAGAGGATTTGGGTAAAACTCATAGTACACCAAAGCTGGTTTACCAAGCAGAACTAGAAAACGAGCGTCGTTGGTTGAGTCTTGATTTATTATGCGGTCGAATCAACCCAACTCATCCCATGTGGGGTTACTTGCGCGACTGTGGCATCAGCGAGACTGAACTTGAAGAATTTTTGCAATATACCTGTCCGCCTGACATTATTGGCATTAACCATTACCTGACAAGCGAACGCTTTTTAGATGAAAACTTAGAAAACTATCCAGCTTGGACGCATGGTGGTAATGGTCGGGACAAGTATGCAGATGTAGAGGCAGTGCGAGTTTGCGCTGAGGGTTTGGCAGGGCCGCGCACATTGCTCAAAGAGACATGGGAACGCTACAAACTACCCTTTGCTGTCACTGAAGTTCACCTGAGTTGCACCCGTGAGGAGCAGCTACGCTGGCTCAATGAAGTGTGGAATGCAGCCCAAGAATTACGAAACCAGGGTGCAGATGTCCGCGCTGTAACTGTTTGGGCACTTTTGGGCAGCTACGATTGGAATAGTTTAGTGACTCGCTCCGCAGGATACTACGAGCCAGGTGTATTTGATTTGCGATCGCCACAGCCTAGACAGACTGCGATCGCCAAGATGGTGCGAGATTTAGCCACTGGGCATAAACCCAACCATCCACTACTTGGTACACCAGGATGGTGGCATCGAGAAGAGCGCCTATTATATCCAGCCGTCAGTTGTCGCATATCTCCCCCATCTCCCCCGTTTTCCTCCCCTGCTACTCTTCGTCCCTTGGCGATCGTGGGAGCCACAGGAACTCTAGGCAAGGCTTTTGCTCGGTTGTGTGAAGTGCGGGGAATTTCATATTGCCTACTCAGACGCCAAGATATGGATATTGCCAATCCTGCTTCCGTCAATAAATTACTTGCCGAGTTACAACCGTGGGCAGTTGTGAACGCTGCGGGATACGTCCGGGTGGACGATGCCGAACGCGAACCTGATATTTGTTTGAAGGTAAACGCTGAAGGGGCAGCGATTTTAGCTGCTGCTTGCGCTCAACATCATGTAGGGCTGCTAACTTTCTCTTCAGATTTGGTATTCGATGGTGCTGAGTCTAATCCTTATGTCGAAACTGATACTGTTGCGCCCCTCAATGTATACGGGTGCAGCAAAGTTTTGGCAGAAAAGCTAGTGTTACAAGCTCATCCGGCATCGCTAGTGATTCGCACCAGCGCCTTTTTCGGCCCGTGGGATGATTACAACTTTGTGACGATCGCCCTACGACAATTAGCTGCTGGTAATACTTTTGTCGCAGCCGAAGATGCGATCGTCTCGCCTACTTATGTACCCGATCTTGTCCATACCAGCCTTGATTTGCTGATTGATGGCGAGAAAGGTTTGTGGCATTTGGCTAACAAAAGTGCTGTAGCTTGGTCTGACTTAGCCCGATTGGCAGCTAAAAAAGCAGGTGTGAGTGTCAGCAATCTAATTGCTCTTCCTACGCAAGAACTTGGTTGGATTGCTCCCCGCCCAGCTTACAGCGTTCTTGGCAGCAATCGAGGTGAATTAATGCCAAACCTTGACAGTGCAATTTCTCGCTACTTGGAAGAAAGAAATTAGTAGTCTTGCAATCTAATTTTAAGGGGAGGCAGGGGAGCAGCACTTCGACTACGCTCAGTGACCGGGGAGCAGGGGGAAAATTCTTAACTCCTAACTCCTAACTCTTAACTCCTAACTCCTAACTCCTAACTCTTTACTCAGCACTCAGCACTCAGAACTGTTTTGCCCCATTCCCCATTCCCAATTTCCCATCGCAAAATTATGTCAACTATTTTAGTAACGGGAGGAGCCGGATACATTGGCTCCCATGCTGTATTAGCCTTGAAAAACGCGGGTTATGAAGTAATTGTTTTAGATAATCTGTCGAACGGACATCGAGAACTTGTAGAAGAAGTTTTGCAGGTAAAATTGATTGTTGGAGATATGAGCGATCGCTCTCTTCTCGATGATATATTTTCAACTCACAATATAACTGCGGTTATGCATTTTGCTGCTTATATTGCAGTGGGTGAATCTGTCACCGATCCAGCTAAATATTACCAAAATAATGTTGCAGGCACTCTGACACTTTTAGAAGCAATGATTGCTTCATCAGTTAATAAATTTATCTTTTCTTCTACTTGCGCTCTTTATGGTGTACCAAAGTTTGTTCCCCTGACCGAAGACCATCCGCAAGATCCCATTAGTCCCTACGCTACTAGCAAGTGGATGGTAGAACGAATTCTATCTGATTTTGATGCAGCCTACAATTTGAAGTCTGTACGTTTTCGCTATTTTAATGCCGCAGGTGCTGACCCTAATGGGTTGCTGGGTGAAGACCACGAACCTGAAACTCATCTTATACCATTAGTACTACTAACTGCTTTTGGTAAGCGCGAATCTATTTTGATTTTTGGTACTGATTACCCTACACCTGACGGGACTTGTATCCGCGATTATATTCATGTGACTGACTTGGCACAAGCCCATATTTTAGGTTTAGAATATCTGCTCAAAGGTGGAGAGAGTGAAGTATTTAATTTAGGAAATGGCAGTGGTTTTTCAGTCAGAGAAGTGATAGAAACAGCTAAAGAGATAACAGGCAAAGAAATTAAAATAGAAGAACGCGATCGCAGACCAGGCGACCCTCCTATTTTAGTTGGCAGCAGCGACAAAGCAACTAAAATATTGGGCTGGCATCCAGAGTATCCTAATCTAAACGAAATTATCGCCCATGCTTGGCAATGGCATCAACAACGACATAAGTAAAGACAATTTAAAACATCCTGTAAGGCTTAGAAATTCATTCTTTAGGTATTCGTAAGCCAATGGTAGAACTTGTTTAAATTAGAGAATGTCTTAAAACAAGTATCAGTTAGTATTAGTTAATGAGCGTAATCGAGTTTCCAAATTTACCTAATGCACAGCAGTGCCAAAAAAGTACACTGCCCTATTTAGGGCTAGTTTGCATCACCTCAGACAAACAAGTGCGCTTTCGGACAATGACGCGCACCCGATACTTAAAACTTTCCCTTAGCGATCGCGAAAGTGCCCTGAGTGAACTGTATCGGCATAATTTACAGCGCTTACATGATGCCCTCTCCTTTTGTCAGCAGAATAAAATTCAGCTTTATCGGATGTCTTCTAATTTATTTCCCCTAAGTGACTTAGAAGACGAAATCGGCGCAAATATATTAGAGGCAATGAGCGCTGATTTAGCAACAATCGGTGAACGAGCAAATGCATTGAGCATCAGAATGGTGTTGCATCCAGATCAATATGTAGTGCTGAGTTCTGATTCCCCTGAAGTGGTACAGGCAAGTATCAATAATTTAGCAGGACATGCACGTATACTTGACTTATTGGGATTACCGCGATCGCCTTGGTCATTGATGAATATTCATGGTGGCAAATCTCAACGGGCTGAACAATTAGTAAAAGTAATTTCTGAACTACCAGAAAATATTAAAAGCCGCTTGACTTTAGAAAACGATGAATACGCCTATAGTGCTGATGAAATTTTAGCAGTATGTCAGCAAGCTAGTGTGCCGATGGTATTTGATGCCCATCACCATATTTGCCACGAAAATTTGGATAGCTACGATCATCCAAGTGTAGCATCCATGTTTTACGCAGCGCGAGAAACTTGGAAAAATCCAGATTGGCAATTAGTCCATATTTCCAATGGTGAGCAAGCTTTCAATGACAGAAAACATAGCGACTTGATTACCGATATGCCTAACGTTTACCACCAAGCACCGTGGATCGAAGTCGAAGCCAAACAAAAAGAAGAAGCGATCGCACTTTTGCGTTCTGGGTGGCTAATGAACAATAATTGTACGTAAATTAAGGACTTCGAGTCTATGTTCTCTGCACCTCTGCTGTTGTGTTTACGTTAACCAGAGTGAAACTTACACCTTTACAGTCTCATTCTTGGTTGATACCTCATATCATGTCCGGTTAAAGACTTATCATTAAGACCGCAGAGGGGCAGAGGGAAGGGGCTTTTGGGTTTTCTGCCTAGATTTGGAAATTATAACTAATTAGCCGGACATGATATCACTTCATTGGTCTATAAACGATTTTCTAGAACCTTTGTTTTGAGGTAATTATCTATAGCTAAGTTGCTTATTTCTCTTGGTAGATTAAATCAGAATTTAAAAAGACCAAAATAACAATATACACAGATAAAAACTAAACTTTAAATTGTTAGTTTTATGCAAAAAATTTATGGCAATGTTCAGGGCATCAAAGCTAGTCAGATTAAATGGCTGCAACAGCTTTATGAGCAAAATCAACCAGCAGATAGATTTATTACGCCAGAATTTGCTCAAGTCTTAGCTACAATCAGTCAACAAATTCATCACTCGATTTGTTGTTATCTCAATCGGCGTGGGCAAGTTATCCGAATTGCTGTCGGAACACCCAGTCAAACTCAACTTGCACCTGAAGAATTACCCCGGCGCAGTGCAGAACGTTTGAGCGGAATCCGTTGTGTTGCTACTCAAGTTAAATCAGCACCACCTGATGAAGCTGCATTGATTGCAATGATGCGTCAGCGCTTAGATGCTCTTGTCATATTAACCACAATTGATGGCGAAGTAAAAGAAGCTTTTCTAACTTACCTTTTCCCCGATTCAGAAAGTCCTTGGGTAATTTCACCTCCTCTAAGTTTGGACGATCTAACCGAACAAGAATTTGATGAACTAGTTCATGAATGGGAAAGAGAAATTGTTGACGCAGGGGATGGAATATTCCTATCTCAAGAAATTGTTTCCGATCAAGACAGGGTGTTGCTAGTAGGAGTGCAGACAGAAGATGTTTCTGTTCAGCGATTTGAAGATGGACTTGCAGAACTAGTGCGTTTGGTTGAAAGTGCTGGGGGAATTGTACTTGATACAATGCGGCAAAAACGCGATCGCGCCCATCCCCAAACAGTGGTGGGTAAGGGAAAAATTGAAGAAATTACCCTTTTGGCTCAAAAAGTAAGAGCTAATCTAATCGTTTTTGACCGAGATATTTCTGCATCTCAAGCCCGCAATTTAGAACAAGAGATTGGCATCCGAGTTGTAGACCGCACAGAAGTAATTCTGGATATTTTCGCTCAACGCGCTCGCACTCAAGAGGGTAAATTACAAGTAGAACTGGCGCAACTCGAATATATGTTACCTCGGTTGCGCGGTCGCGGTCAGGAAATGTCTCGATTAGGTGCGGGAATTGGTACGCGAGGCCCTGGTGAAACAAAACTAGAGACGGAACGGCGAACAATTCAACGGCGAATTGCTCAACTACAGGAAGAAGTAAACCAATTACAAGCACATCGCGCCCGTATTAGACAACAACGACAACAGCAAGAAATTCCGGTTTTGGCATTAATTGGCTATACCAATGCTGGTAAATCTACTTTACTGAATGTGTTAACCAATGCAGAAGTTTACACCGCAGACCAACTATTTGCTACCCTCGACCCAACAACCCGCAAAGTAATAATTACAGAACCAGAAACACATGAACGCAGGTCGATTTTGCTCACAGATACTGTAGGGTTTATTCACGAACTCCCACCACCACTGATAGATGCGTTTCGCGCCACATTGGAGGAAGTAGTTGAGGCAGATGCCATGATTCATGTTGTGGATTTGTCCCATCCAGCTTGGGAAAACCATATTGCAAGTGTCCTGGAAATACTCGAAGAAATGCCTGAGATTCCAGAAAAAAGTTTGCTTGCTTTTAACAAGGTTGACAAAGTAGATAGCGAAACCTGGGCTAGAGTTCAACAAGATTATCCCCAAGCTGTGTTTATATCAGCAACCCAGCACTTGGGTTTAGAGACTTTAAAAATGCGATCGCTGCAACTAATTGACGAACCTGTGAAGGCGATTGCAGTTCCACAAAATTCATACTAACAAGAAAAAATTATATGATACCGACCATCATTGTTCACGGTGGAGCAAAAACCATCACAGACGATAAAGTTGCAGCCAACAATGCAGGCTGCACAGCAGCAGTAGAAGCTGGTTGGGCAGTGCTAATTAGCGGAGGTACTGCCGCAGAAGCTGTTGAAGCAGCTACCCGTGTTCTAGAAGCTGACCCGACATTTAACGCTGGTCTTGGTGCAACTCTCAACAGCGACGGAGAAGTGGAGTTAGACGCGGCGATTATGGAAGGCTCTTTAAGTTGGGGAGCAGTTGCAGCAGTTCAAGGTATACGTCATCCAATTTCGGTTGCCCGAAAAATTATGGATGAAAAACCCAGGCTGCTAGTAGCGCGGGGTGGAGAACGCTTCGCCATAGATTCTGGTGCCGAAATGTGTAAAAAAGAAGACTTAGTAGCCGAAGAACAATGGCAGCAGTGGAAGGAAGATCAAAAAGTTATCGATCGCCCCAACACCATAGGTTGTGTAGCTTTAGATAGCAGTGGCGTCTTAGCTGCCGGTACTTCAACTGGCGGGACTACGAAGCAGCAACAAGGTCGCGTCGGTGACACTGCGCTTGTTGGCTGTGGTTTGTACGCTGATAATAAAATCGGCGCTTGCTCAACAACAGGTGATGGCGAGTCAATTATCCCGGTGGTTTTGGCTAAAACTGCGATCGATTTTTTGAGTGGCGATCGACATCCAGATGAAGCAGCACAGATGGCAATTGACGCTTTGGTTTCTAAGGTTAAAGGTGAAGCTGGGTGCATCCTCATAGATCGTCAAGGACGCGTTGGCTGGGCGTATAACTCATCACACATGGCTTGTGCTTATATGACCGCAGGGCAAGACAAGGTGGCTGCCTTTACCAAGAAATAACTCATACCAATTCGTAATGGGTTACGCCTGGCTACGCTAAGTTTATGCGTAATTAATGAAATCCAATTCAGTCTGAGTTTTCAAGTTTGAATATATAGCCTTTTTTCAAGTTAGTGTTACTTGGAAATCTGGGTTAATCATTTTTTATAAACAACCGCATCCATAAAGGGATGCGGTTTCTCGGAGGAGTAGATGAACTCAAAATACGACTTTCATTATTTTCAAGGCAGTACTCTTTCTGATCTGTTTGCTCAAGACATCACAGATGCATCTTATGGGTTTATTTTAAATTACCCTGCAACTGGCAGTTGGGCTGCTTATCCCAACCGGAAAAAATATTTTATTCAAGATGGCAGTAGTGAAGCCACCAAAACCTCCTTCGACAAGATTTGTCAGAAGGAACCTTGGAAAAATTTGGCTGTGCTAGGCGATCGCATTCCTGGAATTGTGATTATACCACCGTCAAAGTCGCTCATTGGCTACTGGCAAGAGCATTTCGGCAGCCACTCCAATAGGTCGATGATGAATTGCTCGACTTATCTAGATGACCTTAGCCAGAGCGAACACTTCGATAAACTGATTACTTTATTTCCCTTTGATTGCCTCAAACCTGAAAAACACGCTGTTCCTCCAGACACTCATTACCGTTTACTCAGCAAAGTAACCCTAGACCAACTGGGAGTGCAATGTCCAAAATACAAGAGCTACAATCTGCACCAAACCAATCTCGAAGACATTGAATTACCAGAATTCCCCTATTTAATTAAAACGTCCCACGGACTCTCAGGAGAAGGCACTTATATCATCAAAAATCCCAGCGATTTTAACTACTGTTTTGAAGAAATCAAGAAATATCTTGATATTAAGTTGCTCGATACGATTATTGTTTCGGAGTTCGTCAAGAATGAAGTCCAGAATTACTGCGTACAGTTTTATGTCAACAAGCTAGGAGAGATAACCCTCATCGGTACTACCAGCCAACTTGTCACTCCAGAAGGCAACTATTTAGGCGGACTGATTGACTACCGCAACACTGACATGAACAAGTTTTTTGAGATGATTGCTGCCATTGGTCAGTATGCTCACAAACAGGGTTATTTCGGCGTGATTGGGTTCGATGTGTTGGAAGATCGAGACGGAGAATTTTATGCGATCGATGCCAATTTCCGAGTCAATGGATCGACTCCGTTATGCTTGCAGCGTCATACCCTATTGCAACTGGGGAAGGAAGTAGCTAAATATTCTAGTGACTACCGTATGGAAGGAACATTAGATTCAATTTTAGGGGCTTTAAAACCAGAACTAGATCGCAAAGACTTGATTATCCTGTCGGCTTTAGAGAAGGCCAAATATGGGAAAATCTACACTGAAATTTATGCGATCGTTACTGGAGAAACTATCCAGGAAATGCAGCATATCGAGCAAAAATTACAGGATAAGGGATTACAATGGCTCCCTTAAACAGGATCACTGTTGATATTTGGCGTTACCAATTTTTATTTATTGTATGAATGAGAGTTATTTGACTAACTTCATAAATGGGTTAACTTCGTTTTATGCGAGGATAAAATGAAAAGAAATAATTTAGAATACTACGATCTGAACGCAGACAAATGGTGGAATAAAGATGAAATTTTATATGTTTCTAATCATCTAAACAAGTCAAGATTCGAGTTTTTTTCTAATTTAGTGCCAGATTGGAAAGGATTGAAAGTTTTAGATATTGGCTGTGGAGGAGGACTAGCTTGTGAATTTGTAGCCAATCTAAATGCTGATGTATCTGGAATAGATTTATCTTTTAATTCAATTGAAATAGCCCAACAACATGCTAGATTAAATAATTTAAAAATTGATTATCAGCGAGCATTAGCTGAAAACCTTCCCTACCAACAAAATAGCTTTGATGTTGTTTTGTGCTTTGACGTATTAGAGCATGTTGAAGATTGGAAAAAAGTTCTTTCCGAAGCTTATCGAGTTTTAAAACAGGATGGATTATTTTTATTTGACACAATTAATAGAAATTTCAAGTCTAAATTTATAATGATTTGGCTTTTAGAAGATACCCTAAAGCATATACCACCCGGACTTCATGACTGGAATAAGTTTATTAAACCCAAAGAAATGATAGAAGTAATGAAAAGTACTGGCTTTGCAGATTTTGAAATTAAAGGATTTGATTTAACAGGTGAGAGTAGTTTTAAAACATTGAGAAGTATCCTACTTAAGGGCTTGAATAATCAAATTAAAGGTGAAAAAGCAGAATTGTTTGAAATCAAAATTAACAATGATACTTTTGTCTGCTACATTGGTAAAGCTGTGAAAATAAGTTGATAAATATTATTGTAAAGCTTTAGCATTGTAGTTTTATTTTCAATCAAGTAAAAGCCAGGCTACAAGTATTTGGTTTTTAAGAATAGATTGAAATCTATTAATTATGCTTTGAGAAATTCAAAAATATACTTCTTTTTGTAGATGTAAATTCTTTAGAAAAATCATAAATAAAATATGTGATTTGTTTTTATCCAAATGTATTTTAAAAAAGGTTAACAAAAATGAAATTTCAAATTGAATGCAATACAGACAAAATCAACAAAATATGTTTAATTTGCCAGGAAAACTTTCAGACACATGAAGCCAGATTAATTGTATGCAATGACAAAGGCGAATGCTATGGAGATATCTGCTATGAATGTATAGCTCATGGCGGTAGTTGGGTTCAATCTCAACTTCAACAATTTAGTCATCAACTACTAGCTTTAAGATAATTTTAAGTAAATTAAAAATTGTAAGTAAGAGATGGTAAATAACTGAAGGATTGCGTAAATGCGTTTGTAGTAAGGACTTTAGTTTTGGGTTTTTAAGCACTAAAGTGCTTACTACAAACCTATCAAAACTTTTGTGATAAAGGACTAGGCATTACAGAGCGAATTGCACTAATAAAGTTTTGAGCATAATTCTGCGTTGAAAAATCGAGGGCGCGTTGTCTAGCAGCTATTCCTGCACTCTGGGCAAATTCTTGCTCGTCAAGATAGCGAAGAATTGCGATCGCTAATTTATCCGCATCGCCGTAAGGTGTTAATAGTCCATTCATGCCATCGGTAATAATTTCTGTCGGGCCGCCTGCACTGCCAGCAATTACAGGTTTACCCAATGCCATCGCCTCAATAATCACAATCCCAAATGGCTCATTATCTGATGCATGAACAAATACATCCATCGCCTGCACCCATTCCGGGATATTACGCTGTAGTCCAGCCATAATTACTTGGTCTTTCAAGCCCAAAGCGGTGATTTCGACTTTTAAAAAGTCCTCATAATCCGGTTCTAAATCGTGTTTACCGCCAACCACTACACAATGGGCATCGGGATACTTCTGTAAAATTTTGGGCATTGCTTGCACCAATACGTGCATTCCCTTCCATCGTTGCAATCGTCCCACAATTCCAATCAACGGCCCGTGTAAAGGTAAGCCCAGTTTCCGCCGTGCTTCTTCTGGAGTTGGTAAAGCATTCGGCTCAAATCGGTCTAATGCGACACCAGGATAAACCAAAGGTGTTGGTCTGTGGGGCCAAATCTCTGCCTGCGCTTGCTTACCATCTTGCGAAAGAGTAATAATTGCCTGCGCCGGAATTAAAGTAGCAAGTCGCACCAACCAAGTTTTATCACTAGGTACTTCTAGTTGATACCACACAGCAGGCAAGCCCGCCAACATTGCCGCCAAACCTCCAGATATATGCGTGATCCACATCCAATTGACAATTATATCTGCACGTTCACGGCGGGCGATCGCAGCTATCCGCAAAACAGCGCCAATAAAACGGTGGATTTGGCGTAAACGTCCACTTTTTACAACTCGCGCATCAATACCGAGAGACTTTACTTGTTCGACCATCGGGCCGTCTTCTAAAAATATCACCAGCCACTCAACACCAGCATTACGTCCCTGCTGCACCAAATCCCAAAGCATCATTTCACCACCGCCTCGTTGCTCGGCTAATGGCATGACAATAATTACTTTCATAATCTATAAAAGTCCTATTTAAGTTGTAAGATTTATCAAGGAAGGCAGGAGGGTGATCCTGCCTCCTGCCTTCTTCAAAAGATTCTCGATTTATTAGAGAAGTTAGGAATATTGGAGAGCATCTGAGGATTGCTATAGTACTTATGTCCTGCCATAGCCATAGCTAAAAATCCCCAAAGAATCATCCCTGATACGCTCAACATCCCGCTGCCGATAACTAACTGTGAAGCAGAACTGATTCCAATGGCGCGGGCAGCACTGACAAAACTATCGAAACGACCTTCACCATAGCTGCTAACACTAATAATCAAGAAGATTAATCCACCCATATAAAATATGCCTCCAAACCAACCAAGGGTGAAAAACATATCTAAAATGCCACTATCAATTACAACTACTTCAATTTGACCAGTTTTTTCGTTGACCTTCCAAATATTTCCTAAGCCATTACCTAAAGCATTAGAAAGCGCTAAACCAAGATTTCTGTCGTAAGTTCCCGATCTATCTTTAAAGCTGCCATCTTCTTGAATATTAGAAAAAGTTTCAAAACGTGCTGCTACCACCCCAGCAATTGGTTCAATAGTTGTCAATGGCACAACACAAATAGCCATGACCACAATTATAGTAATTAAGCGCATTTGAATTCTGGCTCTGACTGAACCCATAATCATAATTATTCCAAATAACCAGCCTCCCCAATTAGTACGTGCTTGTGTTAATAGAAAAGATAAGTAACCAACAGCTGAAGCCGGAAAAATTAAGCTTCCTGAACTGGTAAATAACAACAGTAACCCAGCCTGCATAACCGAACCAAAAGGGCCGACTGAGTGTAATGTACTCCAGACGCGCATCCCGAAAGGTACAGGGTTTCCAGAACTCATGAATAATTTTGATTGGATGAGCCAGTACCTATCCCACTCAGGAGCTACTACAAATTGATATACGCCATAAGTTCCTAAAATTAACACAGACCAGAGAAATGTTCGCTGAATGTTCTGGCGATAGGTGGGATAATCTCGCCAGTTGATAAATAAGTGAAAAGCGAAAATAATCGGACTGAGCCAATCCATCAATCCGCGTGCTACAGGAATAGGTGGGTTGTAAATTAGACCGATGAGAAAGCCATAGAAAACTCCGATAAAAGCCAAAACAAACGGCAAACCCCCTTGGCGAGAAGCGCGGGGAAAGTGTCGCAAAAATGTTGCTATAGTTATAAACACCACTAAATACGGTGCTATGAGCATTTGACGGCTAGCATCCCACCCTACCCGATAATCAACTAAGCGAGTCGCTAAGGGTGTGAGAAACCAAATCCACCAGGTAAAGCCAATGTAGAGAATGGGATGCCGCAAGTATAAAAATAAGGCTACTACTAAAGCTGTCGCTGGGTAAATTAGGCGCAATGCGGCAGTAACACCAGCAAAATAGCAAACTACAGTTAGTAATATAAAGCCTGCGATCGCCATCCAACCCTGTAGCGATCGCTCTTCGGGAGAATAGTTTTCTTGTAAAAAACTATTGAAAAGTATCTGCTTAGAATTCATTCAATTTTAGATGTACATATAAATAAATTTGGCAGCTTCCAATAAATTCAAATTTCCTTAATTTTGAATTTTGAATTTTGAATTTTGAATTCTTGATATCCTTGCCAACGTCCACGCCAAGATGCTAATAACTTTTTCCCTGCCAACTGCCCTTGGCTAGGTAAAAATCTCAGCCATTGTACTAAGCCCAAACTATCGCATGTACCCACGAATACTGCCCAGAACAAAAATGCAATCCGGCGGATAAATGGTAAATGCTCTAGTAAAACTAAGGTTTCATTATGGACTAAATTAATAAAGGCAATTTCATTAAAGTTATTTCGCTGATCTTCATCAAAACGTTGTGCTGGATAATGATCTACAGCAACGTGAGGATCGTAAATTATCTTCCAACCAGCCCGTTTTAATGCTAGGGTGAATGCCATTTCAAAGTGTACCTGCGCTCCAGTACCGCGCATCCGCTCGTCAAAACGCAGTTGCCCGATAGCTTGGGTACGAAAACTCATGTTCACGCCCTTGAGAATATCGACTTCGCGGGGTTCTCCCACTCCCAGATGATGGTTGCCAATGACTCGCCCAAACCATTGCAACTGTCCCACTACTGGGCGGGATTCGTCTTCTAATTTGCTGCCGTGGTATATCCAATCACGCCCTCCCAAACCGCCAAGGCGACGATCGCAGGTAAAGTAAGCCGCAATCCGCTCTAACCAATCGGGGTGGGGTGCGGCATCATCATCAGTAATGGAAACAATATCGCCCTCCACTGCTGCCAGTCCGGCATTGAGAGCTGCTACTACTCCCGGTTGTGTCACTTTCACGGTATGCAGCGGCAAGGTGTGCGCTGTGTATTGAGCAAGAAATTGCCAAGTTTCTGCATCCGTATCGCGGACAACCACTATCACCTGATCGACTGGTTTAGTTTGCTCCTGTAGCGCCAAAAGGCAGCGTGAGAGGTCTTGTGGACGGCGATAAGTCGGTATCAGAACGGTGTTCCGCATTCTTGCTTAACTCCTCGAATAAATCCACATAAGTTTGTGCCATAGTAGTCCAGCTGTGTTGTTCTGCCACAGAACGAGCAGCTTGACTCATTTGCTGTATAAGCATATCTACACTTACCAAGGACATCATCGCCACAGCCAAAGCTTCGATATCATTTGAGTCGGGTAAGACGATGCCACATTCTGGTGTCACCAACTCTGCACCTCCGGTAGCTGTGGCAGTAATTACTGGTAGTCCTGAAGAAAGTGCTTCTAACAATACGAGGCTACAAGCTTCATATCGGGAAGGAAAAATAAATAAATCTACTGACCGCATAATTTCGGGGATATCACGGCGAAATCCGACAAAATGCACGCGATCGCTCAACCCCAAGGATGCCGCTAGTTGTGGGAAGGGACTACCTTCGATATGACCCACCACCGCCAGATGTAAATCGGGAACTGTCACCAAGGCGTGTAGTACTGTATCTAAATTTTTCCTGGGTGTGCGGATGTCTCCAGCAAACAGGGCTAGAGTGACATTCTCCGGTAAACCTAATTTTTGGCGATTGCTTTGGCCAGGGGTAAACTCTTCTAAGTCAACGCCATTGACAATTACTTTAATTCGAGAACGCGGTACACCAATGTTGACTAATTCTTGGGCTACCTTTTCAGATACAGCCACCACAACCTGCGCTTTTTGGAAAGCTTGTTTTTCCCAACGGGCATTAAAAGCCGTAAATAGCCACTGGTAGAAACCATATAAATCGCGGCGGTTACGAGAAATATGAACAGGCGATCGCAACCATGAACTGTGGACAAAATGTACTGCATTCACATCAGCCGCAGCCAGATTAATTGCTCCATTGACTTTAACTAAATCAATGTCAGAGCGATGTTTACGTAACCAATCTGCACTTTTTTGGGCAAAGATGAAATTACGCATAAATTCTGTAGGATAGCCTTTGACTGGAATTTTAATCCAATTAACTTGGCTATTCTCTTCTAATTCTGGTGCGACTTCGCTAGCTAATAATGTCAAGTGATGACCACGACGAATTGCTTCCTTAGCAACCTCATAGTTTACCCGTCCTTGACCATCACCTTTTTTGATTTTATGAGTAACAATACAAAGTTTCATACACTATTTCCTTAAGGATAAAATCCTTGAATCACCCCTCCCCAACCCTCCCCTTCCCACGGTATACACACAAGTCGAATTACCCCCCTTAATCCCCCCGATGCATTGGGGGGAAACAAGAGAATCTTGTTCCCTCACCTTTACAAGGGGAGGGTTAGGGTGGGGTAATTCGAGGACTGGTACTGATTCGATAACTTGTATGTACACCGTGGGAAGAGGAGGGGCAAGATTTCAAGTTTCCCCCCTTTATAAGGGGGGATTAAGGGGGGTCTATTCGACTTATGCAAGAGGTCTTTTTAACAAATAAATTCCTCAACTCAGAGATATTGAGATATTATTTTGATATTCCTATTAACTTACTTGTTAAAAATCGCGGAGTGAAACTAAGACTAAGTGCTGCCATAGTTCGCACATTAAATTTTTGTTGATTCAGTGCTTGCCAAAAATAAGGACGTGCTGCGGCTATCTGTTCACTTCGTAGCAAACCAATTCCCAAAGTAGTATTAGCTTCTAACCATTTCTGTTGAAAATGAGTTCTAAATTCCTGTAATAGAGGGTCTTCCATAAATACTTGATAGCAAAACATTTCGCTTTTCGCTTTGCGAATTTTTGCTTGTACATCTCGGCTACCACTGAGCATAGTATCAGTTTGCTCATGGGCGCGATATCGCGTCAATCTTTCTGGACAATAGTAAGCACCATAACCAGATGTACAAAATAGATAGGTTAAATATAAATCCCACATCCCAGCAACTTCTGAGGGAATACTATACCAATCCACCAAATTATTGCGAATCACGCAAGATGCAGCAGTAGGTATACTTTTATCTACTAACCCAATTTTGGAAAAAGGTTTATAAATTCCTTTTGCTAGTTTGTCTCGCTTGTAAGCGCGTGTATTTTCTTCAGTACCAGCATGATTAATTATGCCATTAGCATCTATAATATATTGGTCACAAAAAGCGAGAATTAAATCAGAATTCGCTTCTAGTGGTGGTACAAGCTTTGTTAAAAAGTCTTCATGCCAAATATCATCGTCATGGAGACTAGCAACATATTTACCTTGCGCCATATTGAAACCATACTGCTGATTAGCTAACATCCCCACATTTTGCGGATGCTGCCAAAATTTAATGCGTGAATCACCAAAAGATGCGACAATTGCTTGAGGATTTTCGGAACTACAATTATCAGAAATAATAATTTCAATATTTTGATAAGTTTGTTTTATTGCACTTGCGATCGCTTGCTTGAGATAATCTGGTCGATTATAGGTGGGGATAATAACGCTGACTAAAGGTTGTTGACATTCTTGATGTAATGACATATTTATCTCCCTTGATATTTTCTAAGTAAAAGATGCAAAAATTGATATTTTTAGTAAATTCAGCTTATTTAGCTGTAGAGATACTATATAATTTCTTAGCTTGGGAAGTAAATTCAGCTATTGTTTTTGCATAAATTGTTCGGAGATTATTTACATGAGCAGCCATCGTAAATTCCTTCATTAATAAAGTATGACCTTGCTCACCCATATATCGGCTTTTTTGATAATCTCTAGACAATTCATTAATAGCATCAGCCAGCTTTTGGATATTATTGCTTGGAACAAGAATACCTGTTTCTCCATCTCGTAAATGTTCTGGAATCCCACCGACTGCACTACCAATTACAGGTCGACAACGAGAGTATGCTTCCAGAGTTACAAGACCGGCAGGTTCAGGCCAAACACTGGGAAAGATGACTGCAAAACACTGTTGATAAAGTTTATCTAATTTATCCGAATCGCACCAACCATGCCAAGTGATTCGCTTATTCAATCCGAGTGTGCTTGCTAACTTTTCTAATCGTGGTCGTTCCCAACCTTCACCTGCAATATCAAGTTGAATTTTTGGGTCTGTATGTATTAAGGTTTTGAGTAACCATTCCAGACCTTTATCAGAAACAATTCGTCCAGCAAACAAAATTCGATGATTTTGATGTACTTCCAAGCTTAGGGGTGAACTTGCTGTTTCTGGTAAAGAGATTCCACAGTGTAGCGTTATAACTTGTTCAGGGGATACACCGTTTTGAATTAACTCTTGCCGCACATATTCGCTATTCGCAATAAAAGTAATTTTTAGCCTTTTCAAGACATCTAAAAACTGATGAGTGGTTTGAAGTTCTCTAAGAGTTCTTAAAGGTCTACGGCTACCACATTTATCTGCTAATTTACCCCAGGTACATCCTAAGTAAGAAAAGTTGCGATCGCAGATTGTCTGTTGCTCTGCTAAATACTTTGTGCCGCTAGGGCAGTAAAATGAGTGATTATGAACGCTGAAGATAGCAGGACATTCGCCTGTAAGCTGCAATAGCAAATCTGGACTGTGAATGTGCAGCAGTTTGAACTGGCTTTGATCGATATCTTTAAGTGATTTTATCACGCGATCGCTAACATCAGGTGGTCGATGTTCAAACAGAGAAGCTAAATAAGTTTCAACACCTCCGCTCCCACCGACACCAAAACTTGAGCATTGATAAATTAGGTCTTTGTCAAAGATTTTCTGAGACATATTTTCTATTACTTTTAAGTATATAGGACTAATCTTAATAACTTATTTATAGAGATAATAAGTGTTTAAAATCTTATTATTTTACTATTTTGCAAAATTGCTGATACATATTTAGGGGTTTACGGCTGTACATCTCTACAGCCGTGAATATGTTGTACTTACTTTGATAATTGGATGTTGTTTCTAATCTGGCTGCCTTAGTTCATACTGCATTTGATGATATTTCCAAAGCTTGCCTTTTAGTTCCAATAGTTCTTGATACTTACCTTGCTCTACTATCCGTCCTTGTTCTAAAACTACAACTTTATCTGCTTTAGAAATAGTAGAAAGACGGTGAGCGATCGCAACTACTGTTTTACCAACAGATAGCTTTTCTAATGAATCTTGAATTAAGCGCTCAGATAGCGAATCTAAGGCGCTAGTTGCTTCATCCAAAATTAAAATTTCTGGGTTCCGTAGTAAAGCTCGTGCAATAGCAATTCGCTGTCTTTGTCCTCCAGATAATCTAACACCCCGATCTCCTAATTGGGTATCAAAACCCTCGGGCATTTCTAAAATAAATTCTAGTGCATTCGCTAGTTTAGCGGCTTCTTGAATTTCCTCATTCGTCGCGTTTGGAGTCCCGTAAGCAATATTCTGCCAAACATTAGTATTGAAAATAAAAGTATCTTGACTGACGACAGCTATTTTGCGACGGAGAGAGTTAATTTCAAACTGCTGGATATCGATTTCATCAATGTAAATATATCCATCTGTAGCATTATAAAATCGGGGAATCAAATCAGCAAGGGTTGTTTTACCAGCGCCAGATGCTCCAACCAAAGCTGTCATCTTTCCCTTTTCAATCGTCAAGGTAATATTATGCAGTACTAGATTTTCATCATCATAGCCAAAATCCACAGATACTAAATCTATTGACCTCTTTAATCCCTTAAACTGAACTCTGCCATTTTGAAAGTAATATTTTTCATCACTTGTCAAGAGATTTTTAATATTGTCTGCTGAACCATGTAAAGTACTGAGATATGCTCTCGTGCCATTAATATCTTGAACAAATGGGATAAAGCGAAATAGTACAAAGAAAAAAGTTAGCAAAGAAGCAACTTGTAGCGTTCCATTAGTGACAAGACTAGTGAATGCTAAAATAATCATTCCGATCAATACTGTAGTCGCTACTCCTTCGGCAATTGGCTTCACAAGTGTCCAGGTAAATACAACCTTTGTTGTACTACTTATTACCTTATCGCTAGCTTTGTAGTAACGCTGACGCTCAAATTCTTGAGTACCACAAGAATGAACAGTGCGGATACCATTAATAAATTCTATGGCTGTTGATGTAAAATTAGCATTAGCAGTTGTCATGCCAAAACTTGATTCTCTGACTCTAGCATTCAGATTTGACAATCCCACACCTAACAGTGTAAATAGCAATGCTGATATTATCGTCAATTGCCATGAAATCAAAAACATTGATATTAAGTAGACAAAGGTTGTTAGTCCTCTAGTTACTAAAAAAGCTCCGCCACTAAAACCTTGTCTGATTCTTTCAATCTCTGTAGTAATTGTGTTAATTAGTTCGCCAGAACGAGTTTTACTAAAGTAACTTAGCGATAAGGATTGTAACTGTTCAAAAATTTGCTTACGTAAGCGATCGGCAAGGTGTAGTTGAGATAATTCAGTATAGACTTGAGAAAAATAATTGAAGGTAGCACGTAACCAAGTACTGAATAAAATCAGCAAAGATACGCGATACAAACGATTAATTGCTGATGTTTTGGCTCCCAAAATCCAAAGATCGAACCATTCTATTCCTGTTTGGACAGGTTGAGCGTTGGGGCTAGTTAAGCTTTGCAAGAAGGAAAGTAAAAAACCAATACTTACACCTTCAAAGGTTGCCGCCAAAATTGAGAAAATCAGAGCTAAAATTGCAATTTTGCGAAAGTGTTTAAATTCTCGCAATATCAAATAGTTATCCTGCCAAAAGCTGCTAGCTTTGAGCAGATTACTGAGTGGTTGAGGAAGCTGGAAATTCATGGATTTTATCATAATAGTTTGGCAAGGTAGATAGACCTCTATAGATCGATACAGAGTTCAGAATGAGCGACAAAACCCTGATGTAAAGATGCGATTTATCGCGTTTGGAAAACTAATTACCTGGAATCGTATGCTACATAAATAAATTTTTTGGGCCTCGGTGCGATAAATGAAATCATCAATTACCGCACCGATAAATTACAGAGTTTGGCTATCCAGATGTAACAGATGAGACTATAATACGGTTCGGATAAGCACTTTTGATATCCGTTGTGGTTTGGGAAAAGGGCAAAGGGTAAGGGGTAAAGGTTTGAATTCACCTTTTTCCTTTTTCGCTTTAACCGAACTGTATGGGGTGAGACTGTGCCTCTACTTCCCAGGAAGCTGTAATTTCTGGTAATTTATTTAGCTGTACTGCATCTTCCAAAGTCCAACAACGAGATCCGGTTAAACTCATGTCACCCCGTAGCACGTTAAATAACTGTGGCAGATTGTCGAGATTGTATTTACCCATCCAACGCTCTAGCGGTGTGTTATTGTGGGTGCAAAAACTTATTGCTTGAAAGAGTTTACCTCGTTCCCCAACACGCCATTCATGACAAAAAAGTGGCCCTGGCGAATAAACCTGCATTAATACAATTAATCCCAACATGACTGGACTTACTAATAGCAGCAATACGAAAGTAGTAATCCAATCAATTACTCGGTGCAATTGTCTGAAAGGTTGGTTAGGTAATTTATTGCCAGCAGGTATGTTTAAGAATATTGGTTTTTGAGCTTCTTCACATGCATCTGCCCAAAATTTGAGCAAAGTCTCACCCAATTTTGGATCTATGCTGACCAAACTTACTGGAGAATGTTGTAAGCATTCTACTAGCGATCGCTTATTATCTAATGAAGCCAGATATGGTTGTTTCACTCCTCCAAGCGGCTTCACCAGCAGCTTACCCCGTCGCCACAGGAGTGTGCAGTACCCACGATTATCTTGGTGTGACTGGGTTACATCATATAAATTCTCTAGAGTTGGAATTATTGAAGTTGTCATAATGTCTTTGGGTTTATACAGGAGTGAATTACTGAGGCGTTATCAAAGGCTATCAATGCCAAAGACCCAAATCCGAATCTTGTTGTAAGTCCAAAAAGTTGGAGAGAATTGAGGGCAAAAATATGTTATAGTATTTGCCACTCAGCCAAGCACGTATTGCGTAAAATTCTGCTGATGTAGAGATGTACAAATTAGACAGATACTAATTACATAGGTAGCAATCACCGCTACTATTAACATTCATGGGCAAATCTTGATTTTCCGGAAACTACTGACAGTAGAGAAGTGTAGAGGGAAATTACCCATGAATCTATGTCAACGTTTAATTACGCTGAGGTGTTCATTGTCTCGATAGATTTGAAAAACCAGTCTGCTCTTGTCTTCTAGCCTTTATGAAGGTGCTTTAATCTCTAGAATATAAGACTATGTAGAAATAGCGATCGCTCAAATAACTTCTTTATTTATTCTTCAAAGAGTCAGTGATTTCTCTTAAAAATCATAAAGATAGCATAAATATACTGAATTCTTCCCGATAGCAACAAAATTCAATTTGGTTCATCAAAACGCAGGGACAATTCATGAATCATTGCTGTCAATTTAAGATAAAAGCAGTCTAAAACCAGCTTTTAGCATATTGTCTCGTTCCCAGTCTCAGACTGGGAATGCCCGTCCTTGAGGCTCCGCCTCCTTTACTCGCGGCAGCAGCCCAATAAAATTTCTAACCAGAGGCTAAAAACGAGAAAAAACGCAAAATCCCCAACTTCTTTAAGAAGTCGGGGATTTATCATCTAGCAGTACTAGCTACTTTTCTACAGCTTGACGTAGAGCTAATTGCTGTTGTTTGACATTAGGTACATAATTACTACTATTTGATACCCCATTAGCGACAACCCCAATCAGATTTAACTTACTCAGCATAGCTGTCGCTTGATTAAGCTGACTTCGCGTCACAATACCAATGCTTGCCACCATAATCACACTACGACAAGATGATGCGGTAAGCATGGCATCCACCAAACCGAGAACTGGGGGCGCATCTATCAGAACTAAATCATAGTTTTCCTCAAATGCTGCCATTAATTGTATCATCCGAGGGGAACTCAACAAATTAGCTGGGTCGGTAGGTTTGGGGCCAGCGGTCAAAATATCGATGTAGGCGGAGCCTGAGTATTGAAGACTAATTTGGTTGGGTAGAGTTGTATCACTCGCCAATAAAGTTGAAAGTCCCTGCTCATTAGGAAGATTCAGTTGATGGTGCAAACTGGGATCGCGTAAGTTGGCATCAATCAGCAGTACCCTTTTGTGTAAACGAGCAGCACTCATTGCCAAACCCAACGCCAAAGCTGATTTACCCTCATCGGCTAAAGCCGAGGTAATCATCAAAGATTTTAAATTAGTAACAGTATTTAAAAGTTCAATGTTTTTGTAAATCAGATCCAGCGATTCCCAACGCGGTGGAGATTGCAATACCTGAATCGTCCAGGGGGCGAGAACTTCTGGCTTGCCAAAAGGCAACTTGATCATTGATTCTCTGGGTTTGGCTGGCGGTAACTTGGGAGTTGTTCCCAACAATGGCATGGCCATTTGCTTCTCTAATTCAGCAGTGGTGTGAACTGCATCATCAGCCGATTCGCGAAGAAAGGCAGCAATGCCTCCTAACATTAAGCCAACCACAGCACCTAACAGCAAATTCTGTTGGAGATTGGGGCCTAATTGTGCGCCTTTTTGGGGATCTTCCACCACTTCCCAATTAAACCCACCCTTGGAAAGTTCTTGTCGCAATTGTTGTTCTGCTCTTAAAAGCTGCTCTAACCTTTCACGGCTAAATTGCAACTGTGGTAGCATCCGATTGTAATAAGCCAACAGAGGCGGGAAGCGTTTGATTTCAAAACGTAGCTCGTTTTCTTTCTGAGCCAAAGTTTGATCGCGAGCAGTTAAAGCAACTATAGTTGTCTGCGTTTCTACTAACTGACCGGCAAGGCTGAGATCGATTTGGCCCAGCTGTCCTTTTTCGAGAAGAGAATCTCCATTCGTGAATGCACCAGCAGACTTTCCGCCTAAAGTTCTTCCTACTTCTTGTTGCAATAATTCTTTCTGACCCTGAAGCTGTTCTTTGAGCTTTTGCACACTCGGAGTTTGATCTGTAAAGCGTAAGCGTTCTTGTGCTAGTGCCAATTCGCTTTTTTGGATTTCGTTTAGTAAGCCTTGATAGCGAGTAGACTGACTCAAACGAGAAGCAACTAAAGCATTTTGGGGAGAACGGTTAAGTTGTTCTTCTAAAGATTTTTGGCGTGCTAAAGCTTCCCCATACTGAGCGCGAGTTGTCTGTCTTTCTTGGGAAAGATTATTTAAAGCTGTTTCAATTGCTTTGGCCTGTGATTCTGGATCGATTAAGTTCTGATTTCTGCGAAATCTTTGTAAATTTGTCTCAGCTGCGTTTACTTCTTCACTGGCTTTACTTAACTGTTCCCTGATGATTTGCAGACCTTTTTGTAAACGCGAAGTCTGTTGTTGTTTGTTATATTCCAGATAAACTTGTCGAATTGCATCCAAAACTTTTTGGGTTTTTTCAGGATCTCCAGCAGTATATTCAACTTGAAAGATTTTAGTAGCGACATTATCTTCTTTGCTCCTGATTTGAGTTAAGACCAAAGAAGCTTTAATTTCAGCTGAAGTTATATCTGGATAATTAGACTGAAGTTTATCAACTGCTTTTTGGATTAGTCCCGAACTTTGCATCAAGTTAAGCTGAGTGGCAGTATCTATGACCACATTAGAATCAGTAAACTGATTGTCTACCCCCGCACCACCTTCCGTTTTACCTTGATAGTTAGGTTCTACTAGCAGTTGCATAGAACTTTTATAAGTAGGCTTTGTCTTTACAGTTACTATGCTGGCAATCGCAATAGAACTAATTAATACTGCTAAGAACCAAGGAAATCTTCGCACAAATACGGCAAACATTTGCCCGTAACTTGGTTCATTTTCAGAAGCTGGAGCTAGATGAGGATTTAGACTAGTTTGAACCACTTTTATATCCTTGTCTTCAAGACTTACGCTAAGAGATTCTCCGAAAAATACCTATTTTTTTACGAGCCGCCAATAAGGAGAGAGTAAATAAATAGATAATCTGATAGTGGAAAATTCAGAAATCAAATGAATAATTGCTGCACGCCACAAGCTTGATTGATAATTTGCTCAACCTTGCCAAAGAATGCATTTTCTGAAAAATTTGCTACTGCATGATTACGGATGCGATCGTAATCCCAAGAAATACCATTGGCTTCTTGTAATGCAATTTGTAGAGATTCGGGTGTTTGTCTTTTGAAAAAGACTCCTGTTTCACCTGGTATTTGAGTATCTAATACTCCACCGGCTCCATAAGCAATGACTGGTGTACCGCTAGCATTAGCCTCGACTGGAACTAATCCGTAATCTTCTAAGGCTGCGACAATAATAGACTTGGCTTTGGAAAACAAGTCTTTGCGGGTTCTATCACTTACGTGTCCCAAGAACACAATATTTTGTAATGCTTTGGATTTTAACCGTGCTAGTTCTGGCCCGTCACCAGATATTAATAGCCGCCACCCCAACCAATTAAAAGCTTCGACTATTATATCAAGTCGCTTATAACTGATCATCCGGGCGGAGGCCAGATAATATTCATCTTTTATATCTGAAAAAACAAATTTACTAGTATCAATTGGATAGTTCACCATCATTGCCTTTTTGCCATAAATCTTTTCAATACGGCGGGCAACAACACTAGAATTAGCAATGTAAAGGTCAGGCTCCTGTGCATATTTCAAGTCTACCTTTCTCATGACTTGAAATACTTGTTCGATTAAAGGAGCAAAATATCTATAGTCCCCGTACTCTCTTAAATAAGTTGCTGTATCCCATAAGAAACGGGTGACGTTATGACAAAAACAAATGTGGTGGGCATTGGGATTTTTTCGTACTGCTTTAGCGAAGCTGGTGCTACTACTAATAATTAAATCGTAGTCTTGCAGATCCAAGGCACGAAAGGCAGGAAAATATAGAGGAGCCATTGACCTGAAATATTTTGCTGCACCAGGAATCTTTTGCAAGAAGGTTGTATTAACTATGCGATCGCCTAGATCGATCGTTTTTTGGGGATCGTACAAAGATGTGAAAATATCTGCTTCGGGATAGCGCTTACAAAGCAGTTCAAACACACGCTCTGCCCCACCTCGCTGGGTTAAATAATCATGGACGAGAGCAATTTTCATGAAATTTGACCTAAAGTTTCGATCGGGTTTGTTTAAACGCTCCCCAGCAAGTTACTATCAACAACTTTAGTGTCCCGCAGTATAGCTTTCTATCCTCTTGATGAAATTATTGTTACAAATACGTTGGTAAGTACCTCGGAGATCCCCCCAACCCCCCTTAAAAAGGGGGGCTTTTTTCTTCTTTTTACCCCCCTTTTAAGGCAGGGCTGTTTCATTCCCTAAAAGTCCTTAATTTACAAGCGTATCAGTCAAAAAAATCAGGTTGTTAACAATCC
The DNA here is from genome assembly GCF_034530915.1 of Nostoc sp. DedQUE09. Lineage (NCBI taxonomy): Bacteria > Bacillati > Cyanobacteriota > Cyanophyceae > Nostocales > Nostocaceae > Nostoc > Nostoc sp. DedQUE09. The sequence goes on along the minus strand of NZ_JAVRCE010000005.1, from coordinate 68,060 downwards.
AATTCAGACAAAAACCAGGCGATCGCACTTAAATTTATCGGTTGAAGCCGTAATTTTTCGATTACCAACTTACTCAAATTTTTGGCTGATACTGTTGACAAAATCGCGATCTGAACGAATGAAACAGCCCTGCCTTTTAAGGGGGTCGCCGCAGGCGGGGGGATCTTATCCGAAACGTATTAAGGGCGTACAGCTGTACACCCCTACAGCTAATTCATTTGTGGCAAATGTTTTGAGAACCGATATTATCCAACTGCTACTAAGATTTTTTCTGGAGCGAAATAGGTGTTTTGCTCAGTTCGTAGTTGGTCGCAGAGTCTGCCTTCAGGTAATTCTACATCCTCATAAGTGAGGACTTGATCTTTAGAAATATCTCGTTTGAGGCGACACCCTTCAGCTAAACCCATTGGTAGAAGATTTTGCTGTTGGACGATATCGGAATTTTCACATTGTCCGTAGGTCATGTAGTAGCCGATGCCATCTAAGGTTTCTCCTGCTTTCAGATCGATTTTGGCAGTGGTGACAACATCTACTAGCGGGCCTGCTAGTGGAGACATAACGGCATCACCAAATAAAACAGCACGCGCTACGGACAAGGGAACTTCAAAATGACAGAGGTGATAAGGAGTATAGAAGCTGTAAAGCGGGCCTTCGCCTAATTTGTATAAGTTAAGATAGTGGCGTTGCTTGGGGTCGTCGTGAGTGGCAAATACGTATACGCCTGGGCCTGGTTTTGCTCCAACTACATAATCGACAATCCCGCCCAGTTCTTTGAGTTGTTCAACATCATATAACTGGGTCATTTCATCGACATGACCGCTGAAGTCATATCCCAACATTCCCCGTTTGGCGACTTTCATGCCTGTGGCATTGGCAACGATCGCTTGCTCGAAAGAAATTTTGGTTCCGTCGGCGAAGCTAGCCACCATGTGGGGCTTTTGACCCCAACGTTTAGCAAATCCTTCCTGGGTGGTGGGATTGCGATAGGGGTCTTGGAGTCCCTTAATGTTACCGCACAATAAGGGAGTTAAACCAATGCTTTTTACAAAGCGATAAAGGTTCATTTGTACCCCTGGCTGATCGCCATCACAAGCGCTGAGAATCACGCCTGCTTTGTCGGCATACACTTTCAGGATGGGGCCAATGGTGCCATCGAGTTCGGCATTCATCATAATCACATGTTTGCAATGGGCGATCGCTTCCATAACAATCTGAGCGCCAAATTCCACTGCACCCGTGACTTCGATTAATGCATCAATGTTTTCAGCCCGACACAGTAACTTAGCGTCTTCTGTGACTGCATACTTACCGTTAGCGATCGCATCTTCTAATTCGCTGATAGTTGCAACAACTTGAATATCTTCAATTCCTGCTTCCGAATAAGCTTGTTTAGCTGCACCAATCTGACGATTAGAGATAGCAACTAACTCCATTCCTGGCACTGAATTGACAATTTGGTTGGCAATTCCTCGACCCATAAAACCAGCACCGATCATTCCCACTTTGATAGGATTTCCTGCTGCTGCACGGGCTTGTAAGGCGCGATCGATAATAATCATGAACTAAACTCCTTTTTAGAACTGTTTGTTGTGTTACAAATTCTCGATAATTTTGCACTTAAAATTTTTTACAGCTAAATATTAAGTACATTTTCATGGAAATTATCATTAATGATAGCTACTAAATGGTTGCTTGCTAGATGCTATCACAGCAGTCTGTTTTTCCAGCTATAATTTTTGATAATTTGCTCCACAGCATTTCTGTAGGCTTGGGCAAACTTTTCTTGGGTATTATTTGCTCTTACATATTCCCTCCCCCTGCTCCCTGTTTCTATAGCGATGGTATATTTTTTGGAAGTACCTTATCTTCTACAGAGGAGCCAGTGTATTGTGCGAAAAACACCTGGTACAGAGAATATTCTATACACCAACAGTCATCATTCTCAACAAAGGCCAATTTAAATCTTTCTCGGAGATTTCAGTCACATCTAGAGGCCAATCAATGTTAAAGAATGGGTCGTCATAGCGTAAACCTCTTTCATATCCTGGGGTGTAAAATTCACCCACTTGATATACAACTTCAGTTTCATCTGTGAGCGCTTGATAGCCATGAGCAAACATTTCTGGAACATACAAAGCGCGGCGATTTTCTGGGGTTAGCTCTACACCAATGTGTGATAAAAAGCTAGGGGATTCAGGACGCATATCAATAATTACGTCGTAGATTGCACCTTTAGTACAGCGAATTAATTTTGTTTCTGCGGCTGGCAGAATTTGATAGTGCATTCCCCGGATAGTGCCTTTTTTATAGTTAAAAGACAGGTTACATTGGGCAACTGTTGGCTTTAATCCGTGTGCTTCAAATTCTTGAGCGCAGAAAGACCGAGCGAAAAAACCACGGTGGTCTGGCTTTTCTTCTAAATCAATGATGAATGCGTCTTTGAGTGCAGTTTGAGTGAAAATCATGAATGAATAACCTTGATAAAGATATTGACGACAAGAAAACTTGGCAAATTTGAAAACTTAACTTGTTAAAAATCTTATCAAGAATAGTCTTGAGCAGATTTTTATAGTAACAAGCAGCTTGCTTTAACTGAGCTATATGGTGCTATTACTGACTGGTTCAGTTAACTTTGGTCTGGGAAAAGTATTGTCTCGATATTGAGTACAAACTTCTGGACGTTCGGGAGAATTAGAAGTGTAGCACAAGAATAAAGTTAGCCTATCTTCTGTGCGTGATGTACCGTGATGTATGGCTTTTTTGGGATCGACAATAATGACTGTTCCTGCCGCTCCTGTACAAGATTTCCAAGCCTCTTTCGGGATAATCTCATTTAGTTCTTCATCTGTGATGCCTAAATGACCAGATTTCCAAAGCTTGTAGTAAGTACGGTAATAGTTTAATTTAAATAAAGAGGTTAAAGAAGCTGGAATATATTCAAAGGGCCCATGCTTTTCTTCAACATCATTTAAGTAAATAATAATTTTGATCATGCGGCGGTCTTCTGCATCTTTATGCCATAGTTGTGTACCAAACTGATTTTTATTAGGGAAATCCTTGCGGAGATGTACACCATGAAAAATGATTGGCAAACGAATGTAGTTTTCAATGATGTTTAGGAGCCTTTTTTCGCTTCCCCAAGTAGCAAATTCAGGTAAATATGTAACTGTGTAAACTTGGGGAAATTTTTTATGTGAATCGTCATGATTGCCAGATTCCATTTGTGACGAATAACCATAAGCTGCCTTGAGTAATTCTAGTGTTGAATCGAATCCCAATTCAGCAAGTGTGGTAATATGAATACCATCACATTTAAGATCATCAAGAACTTTGCGATCGCCTTCTTCTAGCACAGGTAAATTAGCAGCGTGTTTTAAAAGTGCTAATCTGTAAACTACCTCAGATCCCAGTGAAGATATTTTGCGTTTAATCTTGATCAGCATTGCATGACTAATTTGAGTACACTATTGGCGATTTTCGACTTGCTGCCTTAACTCTGCTCTGGGATAAGTATCATCCCAGTATTGGGTACAGAGTTCTGGTCTTTCAGGAGGGTTAGCGGTGTAACAAAAGAATAGTGTTGAGCGTTCTTCTGTGCGAACTGTGCCGTGATGCAAAGTATTTTTCGCATCTACAATCAAGACAGTACCTGCTGGGCCTGGGCAGGATTTCCAAGCTGATTTGGGGATGACTGTTTTCACTTCTTCATCATCGATGCCCCTATAGCCTGACCTCCAAAGCTTGTAATAAAGGCGCATATAATTCCAACTAAATAAGGAAGTTAAAGAGCGGGGAATGTATTCAAAAGGCCCAGTTTTCTCTTCGACATCATTCAAGTAAATAAAGATTTTGATAATGCGACGGTCTTCGGAATCGCCATGCCATAGTAGTGTGCCAAACTGATGTTTGCTAGGGAAATCTTTACGTAAATGTACACCGTGAAAAGCAATAGGAAGACCAATATAGTTTTCGATGAGATTGAGAAGTCTTTTCTCCATTCCCCAGGCATAAAATTCTGGTAAACCTGTAACTGTGTAAATTTGTGGTAGCTTTTCATCTAGATGGTCGTTGTTGGGATTTTCCATCTGAGACAATTGCTGGTAAGCAGCTTTGAGCAGTTCAGAGCTAGAGTAGAAGCCTAAATCTGCCAGTGTTGTGACATAAACACCGTCTTTTTTGAGAGCCTTGAGGATATTGCGTAGGCGTAGCCCGTCGTAGACATCGCGCCCTTCCAATGCTGGCAGATTTCTGCTATGCTTCCAACGAGCTAGATAATATTGCAAGTCAGCGGATAGTGTAAATATTTTGCGTTTAATTACATTAAACATGCGGGAAATTCTTTCTAATTTCAATGGTAATTTATCAGTAGTTTAGTAGTTTATGGTTTATAATTTCGCATTTCTTGAGGAGATATTTCACTTGATTCTGCTAAACTAAATTCTTTAGAAACCATCACGTCAAAAGCACATAAACCAACTAAAGCCAAAAATGGGACTACTGTCTTAATGGCAGACATAGGCCATCTTCTTAAAGCACCTAAGAAAACTTTTAAGTTGACTTCTTTACCGTTTTGTAAAAGCATTCGCCGACAAAACTGCTTAGAATATCCACTCTGCTCCAATTTCAAAATTACTTCGGGTATGTGTTTGTATTGCATTAACAGTGCAGATTTTGGTTCTTTCTGCCAATAACTCACACCCACAACACATTCCAAATAAGTCTCTTTCGTGACAATTACACGACCATTAGAGGCACAATACCCGGCTAAATATGCTAAAGATATCCAGTTATTCTCAGCATCTTGCCAATTTTGTAGAGCGCGTTTCACTAAATCAGTGCGGTAGATTGTCGCAGTCAGAAAAATGACTGCACCGACACTTTTTGAGAAACAATGCTCAAATATAGCTTTACCATCACCATCACCATCTTCACTATCTATATCAAACCAGCGATTACCAACAATTGTTGGTGGATGAACTGGTTCACCAGTAATTTGGTTCCGACCGGAAAAGTTGAGAAACAATAATGATAAATCTTCATATCGCTTAAGTTTGCTAATCACATAAGCAATGGCTCTATCTTGGATTGGGTCATCATCACCAATCGTCCAAACATATTTTGTTGTCGTAGAATTTAGGCAGTACATAATATTTTTGACAACGCCTAAATTTTGAGGATTTTTATTTGATTTAAATGGGATACTGCTAAGTATTATTTGCCATTTTTTAATTACATCCTGAGTATTGTCTGTTGAACAATTATCAGAAACTAAAATTTCACAATCATCTTCAAAACCTTTGATAGCTTGAGCTAACCATGCTAACTGTTTATCCAGTAATTCAGCACGATTATAAGTCGGTATAGCAATGGTCAGTAATTTCTGCATAGTAAAAATAGGAGTTAAGAAATTGATATATGAATGGTTACAGGCTAGTCTCTAGCTGTTTGGGTGGAAAAAGAATTCCCCAAGCTGATATGCTTAAGAAACGTAGGTAAGAAAGAAATATCTTGATTGTCAATAAAGGCCAACGTTTAAAAGCACCTAATAGGATTCTCAAGTTAGTTTTTTGGTGGAAATTCTGCCAAATCATTTCTTGACAAAATTTATGAGGATATCCTACCTTTAGTAGTTTTATATAAACTTCAGGTATGTACGCATATCGCATTTTAAAGTTCCATGTCGGGTCGAGATCCAAAAAACTAGCGCCCATAGTACATTCTAAATAAGTGTCTTTAGTGACGATGACACTTCCATGAGCAGCACAAAATGCAGTCCAATATGCTTGAGATGCCCAATTATTAGTAGCAGACGGCCATTTTTGTAAAGCGCGTTGCACTAGATTTGTACGATAAATTGCTGCTGATATAAAAAGTACACCACCAAAATTTTCATTCAGGTAACTTTGAAATACAGTTTTACCATCAACTTTTAGTTCGTCGTTATCGCTATTCAACCAGCGTTCGACGACAAGTTGGCCTGTTTGTTTTTGACGACCAGAGAAGTTTAAAAACATTAGTGCTAAATCTGAATGTTTTTTTAGTGTTGTTAACACATAATCTAGAGTTCTATCTTGAATTGGATCGTCATCACCAATTGTCCAAACATATTTACTAGTTGGAGCTTTTAAGCAACAGACAATATTACCCATGACCCCGATATTTTCACTATTTCTATTTGATGTAAATGTTACATTACTAAGAATTGTCTGCCACTTCTTAATAATTTCTTGAGTATTATCTGTAGAACAATTATCAGAAATAAAGATTTCACAGTCAGACTCAAACCCTTTAATAGATCTGGCTAACCAAGCAAGTTGTTTATCTAAAATCTGGGCACGATTGAATGTAGGAATTGCAATAGTCAGCAATTTATTCATCTTCTGCTTTGTTTCTTTGGCTTTTTCTCAAAATGTAGAGATGCAGTCTAGCAGCAATTTATTTAGCTTTCAGATGGCTAACTCGATTACTAATGCTGAGGTGAGCGCCATAAAATTTAACTTGCTGATTGCAAATAATTTGATGGATGGAATAAGTCCGAATCAAATACTATTGATTCGGAAGCTTAAATTGTTTTTCCGTTGCGGCTAGGCAACTTGAGCTATTTTTTATTCCAGAAGAAATCTTTGTCAATTTGCTCTGTCCGAATTAGATACTCTAGTTGTTTTAAACGAGTAAATCCTCTAAACAAGAAAGTATCTTCAGCCATGTGTATTTGACTGAATAAATCAAATAGCTGCTGGGCACCAAGTCGGGCATTCCAATCACATTTAAATCCGGGTAGGATTGTGTTGATTTTCTCGAAGGATACGCGATAGCTGCGGTTATCTGCGCCGTTGTTACCAAAGGACAATTTACAATCTGGAAAAACATCAGCAATAATTTCCGCGATTTCTTTAACGCGATAGTTATTCGCTGTATCTCCCACGTTGAAGATTTGGTTATGTACAATGTCTCGTGGTGCTTCTAGGGTGCAGACTATTGCTTTGCAAATATCCAATGCGTGGACTAATGGCCGCCAAGGTGTGCCATCACTAATCATTTTGATTTCTTTGCTAGTCCATGCCAACCCTGCTAAGTTGTTTAAAACAATATCAAAGCGCATTCTGGGAGAAGCACCAAAGGCTGTTGCATTCCGCATAAAGGTGGGAGAGAAGTCATCGTCAGCGAGTGGTGCGACATCTCTTTCTACCAGAGTTTTACATTCTGCGTAGGCTGTTTGGGGATTAACTGCGGATTCTTCTGTGACATCACCTGCGGTAGCAACACCGTAGACACTGCACGAAGACATATATACGAAGCGACGCACACCCATAGCCTTAGCTAGGCTAGCCAGACGAACTGAACCTACGTGATTAATTTCGTAAGTAATATTGGGTGCTAATTGTCCGGCTGGGTCGTTGGAGAGTTCCGCCATGTGAACTATGGCTTCAATCCCTTCCAAATCATCAGGAGTGATGTTGCGGATATCTTTGTTGAGGGTTTTGGGTGTGACTCCACTAGGGTTGTAAAGCCAACCAACTTTATAGAAGCCGGTATCTAGACCAATAACTTCATGTCCTCGTTCGATTAACAGAGGTGGTAATAGTGAACCTAGATAGCCTTCTGTACCAGTTACTAATATTTTCATTGTGGTTAATTCCTTTGTATTGATGAGTTAAATTTTTCGTTTAGTAGGGACGCACAGATATTCGCCCTATAGGGTGTTGCATCTAAGAGGGAACCGCTATATTTTTCGTTGGTATGCAATAACTTGACCTCTCTCCAAACCTCTCTCCTAAGAGGAGAGAGGCTTTGAATCTTATATCATGTCCGGCTAATTAGTTATAATTCCCTTTCTCTATGCAGAAAGCCCAAAAACCCATCCCCTCTGCCCCTCTGCCCCTCCGCTCCTCTGCGGTCTTAATGATAAGTCTTTAACCGGACATGATATTACTCCCATTCCCTTGTAGCGAAGGGGTTGGGGGTTAGGTCATTGGACTAAAACCAGAAGCGCTATGTATACGGCTAACAGTTATTACATAGTTGCCGACTAGCCCATTGGGTAACAGGACTCTATAGCGGTTCTTAATTGATGCACTACACTTTTTTCTTGGGAGATGGGTATCTTACCCGTCTCTTGTATTTCCAGGCTGGAAAAGATGCCCACTATACAAGATTCATCCTTTCATTCAGCAGTCCCGGAAATAACAACTATAATATCTATGCAGTGACTACACTCTCTAGATGCGAAAATTGGGGAATTTCTGCCACAAGCGCTTTGCCGATTTCTAGAGAAGATGTAGCAGCAGGAGAAGGAGCATTGCAAACATGAATGGAGTTTTGACCGGAAACAATCAAAAAGTCGTCTACAAGCTTGCCATCGTTCATTAAGGCTTGAGCGCGAACTCCTGCATGGGTGGGAACTAAGTCTTCTGCTTGCACTTCGGGAATTAGTTTTTGTAAACTTCTGGTGAAGGCTGCTTTGCTAAAAGAACGAATGATTTCTTGAATGCCTTCATCAGCGTGTTTAGCTGCTAACTTCCAGAAACCGGGATAGGTGATGACTTCCATAAAATCCCGTAAGTCAAAGTCGGTTTTTTTGTAACCTTCGCGTTTAAGGGATAAAACCGCGTTTGGCCCTGCATGGACGCTACCATCAATCATCCGGGTAAAGTGGACACCCAAGAAGGGGAAATCTGGATTGGGAACTGGGTAGATTAGTGTCTTGACTAGATAGCGTTTTTCTGGGGTGAGTTCGTAGTATTCTCCCCGGAATGGGACAATTTTGGCTTGGGGTTCAACTTGACCTAGTTTGGCGGTGCGATCGCTATGCAATCCAGTACAATTAATTACAAAGCGGGTTTCAAAGCTACCCTTGTTTGTTTGCAGTACCTGATTTTTACCACTTGGAGAGATTTTCAGGACTTTTGTATTCAGGTGTAAATCTCCACCCTGCTGTTGAATTAGCTGGGCATATTTCAAACAAACTTGCTTGTAATTAACAATACCAGTTGAGGATACCCGAATCCCACCTACGCATCTTACGTGAGGTTCAATTTCTTTGACTTCTTCGGGGCTAATTCTCTTAACTTCTATGCCATTGTCTAAGCCGCGTTGGTAGAGATTTTCTAAGCGTGGTAGTTCTTGTTCTTCAGTTGCAACAATTACCTTACCACAAACTTCATGGTCAATTCCATGCTCTTGGCAGAATTCTACCATTGAACGAGAACCATCACGACAAAATTTAGCTTTGAAACTCCCTGGTTTGTAGTAAATACCAGAATGAATTACCCCGCTATTATTGCCAGTTTGGTGAAATGCCCATTGGCTCTCTTTTTCTAGTACTAAAATGCGGGCATTGGCATAGCGTTTTCCTAAAGCCAACGCTGTCGAGAGTCCAACTATTCCCCCACCTATAATCGCAAAATCATACATTAGTATTATCGCACTTCAAATTACAGTAAATCTATAAAGTCATTTGTCATTTGTCACTTGTCATTTGTTATTTGACTCCTGACTCATAACTCCTAACTCCTAACTCTTCTTACCATACCTTCCAAGGAGCTTGGTTGTTTTTCCACAGCCCTTCGAGATAGTTTTTATCACGTAAAGTATCCATTGGTTGCCAAAACCCATCATGTCTGAAAGCTGATAGCTGTTCCATATCAGCTAGCTTTTCTAATGGCTCTTGCTCCCATACCGTAGAGTCATCAGCAATTAAGTTGATTACTTCTGGTTCTAACACAAAATAACCGCCATTAATCCAAGCTCCATCACCTTCAGGTTTTTCCCGAAAGCTGGTGATTTTGGTTTGCTCATATCCTAAAGAAATAGCACCAAAACGTCCAGCTGGTTGAACGGCTGTGAGTGTTCCTAAGCTATTTTGTTCTTTATGAAATTTAACTAGCTCGGTGATATTAATATTACTGACACCATCGCCATAAGTAAAGCAAAAAGTCTCATTACCAAGATGTTCGCTGATTCGCTTTAAGCGTCCGCCTGTCATTGTATTATCACCCGTATTTACTAAGGTGACGCGCCAGGGTTCTGCATAACCAGAATGCACGTTCATCTGGTTAAAGCGCATGTCGAAGGTAACATCTGACATATGTAAGAAGTAGTTAGCAAAATACTCTTTAATGATGTAACCTTTGTAACCACAACAAATGATAAAGTCATTAATGCCGTGGGCAGAGTATGTTTTCATTATGTGCCAGAGAATTGGCTTACCACCAATTTCAACCATCGGCTTGGGTCTAATACTGGTTTCTTCACTGAGGCGTGTACCAAGACCTCCAGCCAAAATCACCGCTTTCATGCAATTACCTCGGAGATTTGTAGGGATATGATTATTTGACTTTTGCGAGATGAAGAGGATGCACTTCAAGGGAGAAAAATGTATTTCTGATTTCTGTTTCTCCGTCAATAATCTAACTGTAATTTCCGATGAAATTATAAAGGTAAGATAAATTAAAATCTTTTCTATATAAAAGCTCTATGAATATCTATAAATACAGAAATAAATTACTCAATGAAATAAAAATATCACCGATAAAATAATTAGGGTTAGCTGGCGCTAACCCTAGTCAGGCTTGATTTTTTCAATCAAAACCAATTATATGCAAGTAACAAAACTTACTTATTTCTAGTTAGTTTTTTCCATGTTACTTGAGCCTTGGAATAAAGGGTCACATTTGTTTTCGATGACTACACACATATTACTGAGTGCTTGTTGATAATTATCCATGTCATCTTGCTCAAGAAATATTTTGGCAGATGCCTGTATATCTTCGACAGCTTTCGCTTGGTTTTTGTTAGATTCACTACCGCCATACTGTGCCAGTTCATAGCGAACCATACCTCGTTTGAGATATGCTTTTGCTAGTTTAGGGCTTAGAGTTAATGCTTGGTTAAAGTCAGCGATCGCTTGATTATATTCTTGCTGATAATTGCTGCTATATTGAGCAATTTGATAATAGACAACGCCCCGCTGGAAGTAAGCTTCGGCTTTGGAGATATTAAGTTGTATGGCTTGAGTAAAATCTGCGATCGCTTTTTTGTAAGCTTGTTGAGATTCACCGCTGTATTTAGCCATTTGGGCGCGGACAATCCCCCGTCTGACATAAGCTTCAATTTCATTATTATCCAGACCAATGGCTCGATTATAATCTGCGATCGCTAGATTATATTCCCGATCGGGATCGTTGCTATATTCGGCGAGCATATAGCGAGCATTGCCCCGATTTACCAGAGCTTTGATTTGATTGGGATTGATTTTCAGAGCTTGGCTATAATCTGTAACTGCTCCTTCATAGTCTTTCAAGTTATAGCGGGCATTGCCACGATTTACAATTGCTCTAGCGTGTGTCGGTTCTTGTTCAATTGCTTGGCTAAAGTTGACAATTGCTTTGTCATAGTCTCGCTCTTTGTAAGCAATATAACCCTGCTGATAAGAATCAGCAAAGCTGAGTTTGTTATTTGGCTGGGAAGGTTTGATTGTTTGTTGGGTGTAAGCATTTTGGGAAACCAACGGCTGAGTAAATTTAATCATTAAGTCTGCATATCCCAATAAACCAAAACCCAGCAAACAACAAATAATCGGGTACAACTTTGACTTTTTGGAAGGTTTATATGAACCGCTGGGAGTCATTGGCTGCCAGTAATTAGCTAGCTGCGGTGACATGGCGCGCTGCGGAAAATGCGGTGTCTGATTGTAGCGTTTTCTCGCTTTGATTCGCGGTTGGAGATGTTCTCTAGCTTCTATAGCCCGATGTGATGGAAAGGGGTCGCGTCCACCTAATCGCACGGTACGTTCGCACCACGGACAGCTACGCATGTGGTTGTTGTAGCGATGTTGGGGATTTGTTGTGCAGGTAATCAGGGAATCTTCGGCTTCAGCGATTGCTGAGAGCCAAGTCTGGGCACTGGGGCGCAACTGTGGGTTGTTGTGACCCTCTTCAAAACAACGGACAAATAGTTCTTGTAAGCTGGGATGGAGAATTTCCCAAGGGGGGGCAATGGGAGTAGGTAGGTAGGGTACGTAGCGCTTTTGGCTGTAAGTAAAATGACCCGATGCAATGCGGGCTTCGTAAGGTGGTGGCTCAATTGCACCTTGAAAAATCCCCGAAAAGGGGTGGGTGCCTTCCATTAAAAGTTGAAATACTAGCACCGCTAACCCAAATAAATCGTGAGAGATTTCGCGATCGTGCTGGGCAAAAGTTTTATTTTGTAGTTCTGGTGGAGTAAACTCTGGTTTACCTACTGGGCAGCGATAAACAACATCGCTGTTTGGGTCGGTTACTTGGAAAGAGTCTGTGTCTATCAAAGTCACCAGTGCCGTATCACTGACGAGGATATTAGACTCGTTCACATCACCAATACAATATCCACTAGCGTGCAAAGCGGCAAAAGCTGCCGCCAAGTTACGAGCCGTGCGGAGCAGGTACTGATAGTTGAATAAAGGGCAGTGTTGCCGACGGGTTCTGGGGTTGTAAAAGTCAATGATTGGACGCATACCCTGAATACGTGGCATCAAAAAGCCCAGGATGCTATTTTTGCCATCTGCCGCCCGTAATAAATCCTCTGGCCAAGCGATAGAGATATGCCCTAAACTCGCCGTCGGGTTTTCTGGCGGGTTGGCAAGCATCGCCTGGAGTTTTTCAGCATGGGCAGTGGTTGGCTTGTGGTAAATCTTCGCCACCAAGTCGTTATCGGATGGCACTGCATAAACACAAGCTTCACCGCCACGTCCCAAACTGACATTGAGGCTGAGGATTTCTTTTCTGGGGGAACAACGTAGTACCTGCATAATGAAATTACCGCTAACGGAAGTTATTGTAAGATGTGAAACCTGTAAATCGATTGCTCATGAGTCGTTGAATGCGGCTATAATGAGTGTTAAATCATCATCAGTGCGTTGCGTAATCCGCTCTGAGCGTAAAAATTTTACTAATTGCTCCTTCGCTTCTGTCTTATCCTCGGTATTGGCGACAAATTCAAACAGTGGAAAAAAGAATGGTTTGTGAGGTTCGCCAACAACCATATTCAAAGCCAGCATTTGTAATCCGTCGGTGATAATACCAACGTTTACTATGTCTGTGCGCCATAATCTCATTTGTGCTGTATCTAAGGCATTAGGCGAAGTTAAAAAAGTGGTTTCGTTGATGTATTCACCGCTGTCAGGCGTAGTTAGTGCCAGCAGATTGCCCAGACGATCTTTTGCCACTGCCAAACCATCACCTATCTGAACTACAGCTACAACTTCTGGTGTGGCAACCAGCATAATTAAGGTAGTTGCTAAATCTTGAGGCTGTTTGTCACAAGTAGCCGCCTCATCCTCTACAGCTTTTTTGGCGGCTAGTATGGCATCATTTAAGAGCGATCGCACCACGATATCATCAGTCAAACTTTTTCGGGTCAGCCCTTTGGTTGAAATGTTTTCGATTGCTGTCTCCACAGCAACCATCGCTCCCACTTTCCCAAGGCTAGCAGAACCCGCGCCATCTGCTGCGGCCGCCACTAAAACATTATCTGACAATATCTGCCAGTGATGAGCATCCTGACATAATTGATTGTTTTTTAAGTGGCTTGTACCACATACAGACGCAGCCACAATCCGCCATTGAGCAATCTGTTTTGATATGTTCATAAATTTTTTTTCAAGCAGCTAGCTGTGTAAACATCAAGCTGCGATTTTCCATTAAACAGTTCCCCAACCAATCGGCGGTAGTGCTACCTGTTCGTCTACTTGTGAATGAGAAACAGCCGACATACTAGTTGACAGCCAGACGAACATCTCGATAAAATTTAATCCTTTAAGCTTTAAGGGAGTACGTACAGTTATTTGATTTAAACGCGTCATATTCGCATTTTCTACTCCAACTGTAAAGAATGCTACCCGCTTGTTCGCCTCGTCTCCCTGTAGGCGCTGGGATGCTTGCTCTACCACTTGCTCTAACTCACCTTGCGGTTCTCCATCAGTAATCATAAATACCCAAGGACGATAGTAAGCAATCCCGTTGGCACGATACTGAGATTTTCGCTCTTGAATTATGTCCAAAGCTTTATGAATTCCTGCACCCATTGTAGTCAAGCCTTGGGCTGTCAAAATCGGCGGATTGAATTGATCGGCAGTCACAAAGTCTTGTACTACATTGATATTACTATCAAAAGTGACGATCGCCACTTCCACCCGTCTGGCAGCTAAGGAATTTTTGACTAATTCATCTTTTAAGCTTAGTAAACCTTGATTTAAAGCCTCAATCGGCTCTCCTTGCATCGACCCAGATGTGTCTAATAAAAGTACACAAGGACAACGGGGTTCTGGGTTCTCAGCAAATTCTACTACTTCATCAAGTCTTAATGTATCATGCATAACTTTTTGTGTTATGTTAAAGTCCAAAGCTTTATTTCCCTTTGCTCAGAGTATATAGTTTCAATCGCCAAGGCGACTACAGAATATAGTATCTATTGGTAGATGCTCTAATCTTTATTAAACAAATTATTTTCATGAAGTTCTCTATATATTTAAGATGAACTTGAGCACAGCTTAGTTTAGCAAAAAAGAGTTTATCAAAACCCAGCATTACCTGTTGTAATGTATCTACCAAAAAGTTATATCCATTAAACCTACAGTACAATAAATACGTAAACTTTCCTAGATAAGTTTTTAAAGATTTTATGTAGAAGAATCGTTTCTTTAAGGAAAAGTAATTAACCATAATTAAGCTTGTTAACTTTAGAAGTATACCAGTGTAACTACGCGAAGTTGGAATCAAATTTGCATCTTGAAGTGAGTGGGCATAAATAAACGTCATTATTAAGGTCTTCACTCAAAAGTTGTCAGTAGTTAGTAAAATCCAGAATTAACCAACATCTACTGATAATCTAGCTATGATAGATGCTTACCTTTATTCATACCTACTTGCTCTTTGAGACAGATTCAGTAAAATGTGCTAAATGTAACAAACGACTTAGAAACCTTACATTTTTTAATATATGTACATATTTTCAAATAAATAATTTGTGGTTAGAAAGATATTACAAAGAAGAGAATACTTTATAGATCATATTTTCAATCTACAAATGTTCGGTTGTTGATTCCGCAAAAAACTTGAAAAATATGAATAACTCAGGTACATTCACCAAACTACGCCCTCTAAGTTTGTTAAGACAATTATCCAATTGTTCCGACAGTACTTGTTTACAAGTATTGAGTAACTCAGTTGCTTGGTCGATTTACTTAGAACAGGGCAAAATAACTTACGCTACCCATTCCGTGGAACCCTTTGATCGACTAGAACGCCATTTGCGACGCCTCAGCCAGCAAATTCCACTCCTTACTAACGAGGTTCGCATTCAAGTACGGCTGATGTTTGAACTTGACTCACACAGTCAATTAATCCAAGATGACAGTAATTCGAGAAGCCACCCTGCTGAGTATCAGGCTATATCCTGGCTTGTTAGTCAACAACATCTACATTCTACACAAGCAGCAGTGCTGATTCAAGAATTAGTTAAAGAGGTCATTGAATCATTTTTACTCATCAAAGAAGGTACTTATGAATTAACAGAACCAATTGAGAAAATGCCAAAAATTTGCAGGCTAGGTGTAGAAAAAATTCTAGATTATTGCCAAGTAAGATTACAGAATTGGCAGGCTTTTGTACCTAAAATTTCTTCTCTATATCAACGTCCATATCTGTTGATTAACAGCAAGTTTGACGATCAAGATTTACCAAATCTACAGCCAGATTTAATTAACTGGATGAAGGGTTTTAGCCTGTGTCATCTGGCTGTAATTTTGAATCAAGATGAAATTCAATTAGCTCGCAATTTATACCCTTACATTCTTAAGGGTGCGATTATCCTCCATGAACCCGATCCACCATTTGATAAATTACCAAAGATTTTTGAGGAGCAATCGCTTTTCTCAAAATTGATTTCAGGGTTAGTTGACACCAAACAAGAACTAAGTAGCTCTGTCAATTCTTCCCCAAATATTCCTGAAGATAAAATAGTTCCTGTTCAACGATTACCACAGATTTCTACTCCTCCAAAAGAAAACTTTCAAGAATCAACAATATCAAATAACATAAATTCTGCTTCCCAAAGAGTAACGGCTGCTACGGTAACGGTACAAAAAGTCCACAAAATCGTTTCTGTAGATGATAGCCCTACAATTCTTAAAGAAATCAGTTATTTCTTAGAAAACGAAAATTTTTCTGTAGTGACTATTAACGATCCAGTGAAAGCAGTTTTGTCAATTATAAGGCACAAACCGGATTTAATTTTGTTGGATTTAAACATGCTAGGAATCGATGGCTATGAGTTGTGCCGGATTATACGAAATAATTCACTATTTCAAAACACTCCTATTATCTTTGTCACTGGGAATAAGGGGATTGTAGACAAAGTAAAAGCGAAATTAGTTGGGGCTTCTGGATATCTGACTAAACCCTTTACTCGCGCCGAATTACTGAAAATAGTCTTTATGCATCTGACTTAAATTAACTACGTAATTGGTAATTTGTAATTAGAAGAATCTGTAGCTTAACCACTACCTTTCAAAGAGTAATACTTCTGGGTTAATTACAGATTGAAATTTTTGAAGTGCTAGAAGGTTGATTCTTGCACACTGCAAAGCTTAACCCAGAAGTATTGTATTCAGAATGTAATTAACTCAAGTTAGCGAAAAGGCCTATTGCCACAATAGACAGGCTTACCGATGCAAAAACTGGCTCCTGTCTGCTACAAAATTTTAGGCTATGGTAGAGAAATCATAATTTGGATTGTTGTAGCCTGGATTTGATATGGCGGATGTTACAAGGTCAGAACTGCTGAGTAAACTTCTGACATCAGTTCCTATATCTTGGCTGGGCGTAGTGCTACCTAGCGATATCAGTTCGCCACCAACAGAGAAATTCCAGCCTTCATTACCAACGAGTGTTTTGTCATCACCACTGGCTTCAATCCGGTTTCCAAGGAGATTGCTGTTAGTTACATTGGCAGTGTTGCCACTACCAAGGATATCGTTTTTACTACCAGGTAGTGTATTAGCATTACCAAGGATGTCGTTGTTATTGCCTAAGTTCCAGTTACCGTTACCGTTGGTTGCGCTATCGCTACCAAAGCCCCAGTTGCCATTACCTTCGATTTTGCTGCCATCACCGTAGTTCCAATTACCGTTACCGTTGGTTGTGTTATCGCTACCAAAATTCCAGTTACCATTACCGTCGGTTGTGTTGTTACTACCATATAGCCAGTTACCGTTACCTTGGCCACTGTTACCGATAGCATTTGCACCATCTAAGTTTTGAATATCAGATATCCAGTTGTCGCTCTTATAAGGTACAGGTTGACCGTTGCCAGTTTCAGGTAGGTTGCTACCACTTTCCTTGGAGGGCGGAGTGTTGCCAAATGGTAAGTTACCAGGGAGGTTGCCGCTACCACTAGATGCGTTACCACCAGATGCGCCACCACCACCAGCAAAGGGGTTGCTACCGCCACTAGATGTGCCACCACCAGATGCGTTACCACCAGCAAAGGGGTTGCTACCGCCACCAGATGCGTTACCACTAGATGCGCCACCACCAGAAAAAGGGTTGCTACCACCTAACGCACTAATATCACCGCCAAGGACTCCAATGAGTTGATTGAACGGATTATTAGTATCAGTTAAAGCCCGCTCGTCAAGTGGTCGCTCGTAATTATATTTGTACTTTCCATCTTCACTGGTTGTGGATGAGTTGCCACCACCGATGAAGGAAGCGAAAGTATTACTACCATCTAAACTGCTGCCATCGGTAGACTGCCATTTGCCATCACTGAAAGAAAAATTACCATTACCAGTTGGATTGTTGTTAGTACTTTGTGACCCAACAGTTTGATTGCTATTGTCAGAAGTTGCCATTAGAATTAAACTCCTATTACCCAAACTGAAATCCCTCTATCAAGAGGAAGATCAACGACATGAATGAAAGCATTTTTTTACTTTCATTTTCAATAAAGAAATACTAATAAAAACAGCAAGCACTATACTTAGCAAAAGTATACAAAATTAGATCTCCATTTCAAATGAACAAAATTTAGATTGGATTGCCGATTCTTTAGATTCGATTGTCTATTCTTTCGATATTGTTCAGGTAGATTTCAATAAATTGCCCGGCAATCCTTATGGTGAATGCTTGAGTAGGAGTATTTGCAGTTATTTTTCGGCTCAAACAGGGCAAATTTACCTCTTTGAAGTTCTAGAATAAAATGCAATGCAATTACACTAAAAAAAATCAAATTTTATTTTTGTAGTCTATTAAGTGTAAGTAAGAAAATATTACTTGTGAGGTTTGATCGAGTTTGAAAGATTCAATTTCTGCGATCGCCAGAGCAAACGCATCTAAATTACTCGCGATCACAACCAATGTTAAGAACCAACGAGACAAATCAGTATTTCTCTTTTGATTTATTTTCCAAGTCTCAAAGCCATATCTCCGATGGGCTACGCCTTGTGAAATCGCGATCATTGCTCATTTCAATAAGCTGGGCTTGTTGAGAATAGAGAAAAATAATGTCCCTTTTACATAATGTAATAATTGCTAAACTATGGACTAATAGTGCTAGAAAGTAAAACTAGAGTGAATCCTCAAGATAAATTAAGCAACGAATTGTTGAAAAGCGCTGTTGAAGTTTTTGAAATCAGAAAAAAGCTTGTGTATTTAGATTGCTCGATTTATGGTATTTTAGCTCAAGCGTGAGAAACCAAATGGTTCTCAATCGTAATGGTTATCCAAGAAGCAATGTCTACGACGGGCGCTTCCTGAGCGCACCCGTACCCCTCCGGGGAAGCAAGCTAGCAAGAGCGTCTCCGATAGGAGAAGGGCTGCGCCTACGCACAAAAGTTAGCTAATTGCGTTTTATCTTTTAAAGCTTCACTCTAGCAGAACATAGAACAATTTATCAGCCTGCTTTCTGGCTCAACTAATAATAAAATTCCTAACTATGGAGTATAAAAAATGAAAAGTGTAGTAAGCGCAGCAGTTATATTAACATTGATTGGTGGAGCAAATTGTCTTCCTAGCTATGGAATATTGTCAAATATCAAGCCTTCAAGCATAGAAGTTAAATCAATTGCTCAAGGTAATCATCAACAATTGATGGCTAGAGTTGGAACTACTTTAAATACTCCATTTTATCTGAGATATGGAAGGACAGCTTACCTCCCCACTGACAATATTGAAATAAAATTTTCAAAAGTTATCCAGGATTCTCGGTGCCCTTCTGATGTAACTTGTATTTGGCAAGGGCAAGTTATTATTGAATTAGACATCATAAAAAATGGTAAGCAAGTTTCAACGTTAACGCTAACCCTTGTGCCAGGTCGTGATGCTTTACCAATTCAATTTTTAGATAAATATTCGGTGACATTGATAGGGGTTTCCCCGTACCCAAATAGCAAAAAGGCGATCGCACTCAAAGACTACATTGTTAAAATTGTTGTTAGTAAAAATTAGATGGTCAACTTTTGACACGCTTTTTTATGAAACAAAACACCCGGATTTTTCTCAAGCGAGAAATCCGGGCGTATGTAGTTGAAGTCAAAATCAACCAAATAAAAATAATGTCATACTTCCCTGCGTAGATACATTCTCAGTATTTACTTAATTTTTACATTGCCAGTCTAACGTAGTAGGATTGTTCAAGTGAAAGGGTACGCCTTGCAGGGCGAGTAGCCATCGATCGCTAGCAGGCACCCTAAAATAAGAGCAAAAGACGATTCCTAAAACAAGCACACTCCATGCGTATTTCTCTAAATTGGCTGCGCGAACTAGTAGAGATAAAACTTAGTCCAGAAGAATTAGCCGAAACCCTGACAATGGCGGGGTTTGAGGTTGAAGAGATTGAAGACCGCCGCACTTGGGCAAATGGCGTGGTGATCGGCAAAGTGCTTGAGCGTCAACCCCATCCCAACGCCGATAAATTGAGTGTTTGCCAAGTGGATATCGGTACAGGTGAAACTTTAAATATTGTTTGTGGCGCTGCCAATGTGAAGGCAGATATCTATGTGCCTGTAGCAACTACGGGTACTTACTTACCCAAAATTGATTTAAAAATCAAACCTGCAAAACTACGTGGTGTCCCATCTCAGGGCATGATTTGTTCTTTAAAGGAACTCGGTTTGCCCACCGATGTAGACGGAATTCATATTTTTACCCAGGAAAATTTACCATTGGGTAGTGATGTGCGGCCGTTGTTGGGTTTAGATGATGTAATTTTAGACCTCACCGCAACTGCCAATCGCGCTGATGCTCTAAGTATGGTAGGTGTAGCCAGAGAAGTAGCCGCTTTAACGGGTGGAAAGTTGAGCATTCCTGAACCTGCTGAAGTATCTATTCCCAAAAATGCCGGAAATTTAGCTTTAAAAATTGCCGATACCCAAGCTTGTCCTGCATACATCGGTACGGTAATTGAACAGGTGAAAATTGCTCCATCTCCCGAATGGTTGCAACAGCGTTTGCGGGCGGCTGGGGTACGTCCCATCAGCAATGTTGTGGACATTACTAACTACGTTTTGTTGGAATGGGGACAACCACTGCACGCCTTTGACCGCGATCGCCTAAAATCTGTTGCAAGTAGCGAAAATTTAACCATCGGCGTTCGCTTCGTCAATAATGGAGAATCGCTCAAAACCCTGGATGGACAAACTCGCACCCTAACAACCCAAAATTTGTTAATCACCGCTAACGAAAGACCCGTTGCACTGGCCGGAGTTATGGGTGGGGAAGAAACAGAAGTCCATCAAGGTACTCAAAGCCTAGTTTTAGAAGCAGCTTTATTTGATTCCGTAGCAATTCGCCGTTCTTCTCGGAGTGTGGGCTTAAGAAGTGAGGCTTCTGGCAGATACGAACGGGGAGTTAACCGAGCTGAATTGGAAATAGCTAATCGCCGCGCTTTATCCTTAATTAGCGAATTAGCAAGTGGAATTATTGTCCAGCAAGAAATTGCCGACACCCGCCCCGATCCGTCTACTTGGAGTCGTTCTATCGCCCTGCGTTTAGAACGAGTTAATCAGATATTAGGGCCCATCGATTTAGAAGAGGACACAGGCGAACTCCAAGGACAAGATGTTGAGCGCATCCTGACTGCATTGGGGTGTCAGTTAACTTCTTCAGGAGAAGATAGCAGCCATCAACCTACATGGTCTGTTTCTGTCCCACCTTATCGTTACCGCGACTTAGAGCGAGAAATTGATTTAATTGAAGAAATCGCCCGTCTCTATGGTTACAACAAATTCTGCGATACTTTACCAGAAAAAGCGGAAGCTGGTTATCTGCCTTTAGACGAGGAACTAATTCGCAAGTTACGAGCTTTTTTGCGGGCTGAAGGGTTAACAGAATTAATCCACTATTCTTTAGTCAAACCAGGAGAAGACAGAAATATAGTCCTGTCAAACCCCTTATTTGTTGAATATTCAGCGCTGCGAACCGATTTGATATCTGGGTTAATTGATGCCTTTCAATACAATTTAGAGCAGGGTAATGGTGCCCTTAACGGTTTTGAAATCGGGCAAATTTTCTGGCAAGAAGAAGACGGTTTGCAAGAAACAGAAGCCTTGGCGGGAATTATCGGAGGCGATCGCAGTCTTGGCAAATGGTCAAAAAGTGGACGCGAAGAACCCATCACCTGGTTTGAAGCCAAAGGCATTTTAGAAAGTGTATTTCGGCAACTGAGCTTGCAAATCGAATTTCAACCCGATCGCCGTGACGATCGCTTACATCCAGGACGTACCGCTTCCCTGTGGATTCGGGGTAACAGACTGGGGATTTTTGGGCAACTCCATCCCCAATTGCGACGAGAAAAAGGTTTACCAGATTCCGTTTATGTTTTCCAGTTGGATCTAGATGTGCTTTTAGATTCTCTGGGAGAAGATGAAGTTCTCATTCCCACATTCCAGCCTTATTCTACATATCCAGCTAGCGATCGCGACATTGCCTTTTTCGCACCCGTGAAAATCTCAGTTGTCGAAATTGAAAAAGTAATTACCAAAGCTGGTAAAGATTTGCTCGAATCAGTGGAATTATTTGATGAATATCGGGGTGAAAACGTCCCCGAAGGACAGCGTAGTTTAGCATTCCGCTTAATTTATCGGGCTAGCGATCGCACTCTGACTGAGGCTGAAGTCGAACCAGTACATAATAAAGTCCGCGAAGCCTTGGTGGAAAAATTCGGTGTTAACTTGAGAAGTTAGTCATTTGTCATTTGTCGTTTGTCATTTGTCATTTGCTAGGAGTGAGAAATTAATAATATCAAGTCCGGGTAATTAGTTTGATTTCCACAATTATTACACCCCACCCCCAACCCCTCCCCGCAGGTGGGGAGGGGAGACAAAGCGTAGCTTTGGCGGGGTGGGGTTCTTGAAGTTTAATAAGTAACCAAGCGAACATGATATAATTCCTCACTCCCCGATGCACTGGCTGCAAAATCTAAAATCCAAAATCTAAAACTTGTACTGAGCGAAGTCGAAGTATCCAAAATCCAAAATAGTCTTAACTATGCCTAAATATGTACTCTGGGGAACTTACTGCGAAGACGTTCTCGAAAAACGCGCCCCCCACCGTGAAGCTCATTTAGACGGATTAGCAAAACAGAAAGAATCCGGTGTGCTGATTACTATCGGCCCCACCAAGGATGTTACAAAAGTTTTTGGGATTTACGAAGCCGAAGACGAAGCCACTGTGCGCCAGTTAATTGAAAACGATCCTTACTGGAAAAATGGCATCTGGACTGAATATTCAGTCAAAGAATGGATTCAGGCTTTATAAATTGGTGTTGGGCATTGGGCATTGGGCATTGGGCATGGGAAGATGAGCTTGAATGTTGAACCTCTGAACTCGGAAGTTGAACCTCTGAACTCGGAAATTATACCTTTGAACTCGGAAGTTGAACCTCTGAACTCGGAAATTATACCTTTGAACTCGGAAGTTGAGCCTCTGAACTCAGAAGTTGAGCCTCTGAACTCGGAAGTTGAGCCTCTGAACTCGGAAGTTGAGCCTTTTAACTCAGAAGTTGAACCTCTGAACTCGGAAGTTGAGCCTCTGAACCTAAAACTTTTAGTTTTAACTCTCATTCATCTCTCCCATACCTCCATGCCCCATGCCCCATGCCCAATGCCCAATGCCCAATGCCCATTCTCCACATAATATGAAAACTTGGCAGGTTGATTTTTATCGTCGTCCCTCACAAGATGCGTCTGGACAAATTTTATGGGAATTGTTGATTTGTGACGCAACTCGCAGCTTTGAATATGAAGCCACCTGTCTCCAGTCAGCAGCAAATTCTAATTGGGTTGCGACTCAACTTGAGCTAGCTGCTGGTGAAAAATTGCCAGATGTAATTCAGGTGTTTCGTCCTCAATCTCTAAGCTTAATTGAAGCGGCTGGACGCAACTTAAGTATAAATGTCGAACCTACCCGCCACACCTTGGCATTAAAGCAGTGGTTACAAGAAAAGCAATATCCCTCAACCCTGGATAAACCACCCCCAACACCATTACCAGAAAACCTTTGGGGAGAACAATGGCGTTTTGCAAGTTTAGCTGCTAGTGATGTAGAAACGAGATTTAGCGATCGCCCTATTCCCGTTTTGCACATCCCGGAACATTTCAAACCGATCAATTTAGGTTTGGCATCAACAGTCCCCGTTCCTGGTGTAGTAATTTATGGAGGACGGCAATCAATGCGCCTAGCACGGTGGTTGCAGCAAGCCCGTCCTGTAAGCTTGAACTACATTTCTGGCGCACCGGATGGCTTAATATTAGAAGCTAGCTTGGTAGATAGGTGGATTGTTGCCACATTTGAAGATCCAGAAGTTACCACAGCAGCCCAAGCATTTGAACAACGCAAAAAACATTGCCGAGGATTGCATTTTTTGTTAGTTCAACCCGATGATTCTGGGATGACTTATAGCGGCTTTTGGTTATTGCAGACAGAAAATTGATATTAATTGCCAAAAATATTTGTCTGCTTAATTTTTATAGCTAAATAAATCGACTAAAGCGATGTCTTACCGCAAGGGAATATGGGCCTACGCTTTACTGTAATTTGCCTATATACGACAGGTGTATAAGTCTAGCAAATTTTAGTATGATTATAAAGTCATACTAAATAGTAATACTCAAAATTATTTATAGATGCTCAAAGTCACAATTACCTTAGAAGAAGACATTCTGCAATTTGTAGATCAGTATGCACAGGGAAACCGTAGTGCATACATCAATACACTGCTAGCAGAACACCGCCGCCGAATTTTAGCAGCAGAAATGATTACAGCGCTAAAGCAGGATGTTGAAAATGCAGAGTATCAAGCTGAAATTGCTGCTTGGGATGGTGTTGCAGGAGATGGCATAAATGCCAGGGAGTAATTTAACTTATCGGCGAGGAGAAATACGTTGGGTGAATCTCGATCCAACAGTGGGAGCTGAAGCAAAAAAAATCCGCGCTTGTTTCATTGCGCAAAATGACATCATGAATCAGTATGGATTACTGACAATCGTCATACCATTTCGCCCCGGAAGTAAACAAGCCCCCTATGTTGTCAATATAAAAGCAACACTAAATAATGGACTAGACCAAGACCGTTTTATTGATATTGGGCAAATTCGTGCTGTTGATCATAGTCGTATTTTGGGTTTGGTTGGTGTACTAGAGTCAGACTACTGGGAACTTATTCATACAGCTTTAAATGTAGTTTTGGGATTTGTGGTTTAGAGAAGTTAGGGAATAAAAATAGATATAAAAGTGAGGCAAAAGCGATGAACAAATTAAACTATTTCTTCCTGCTTTTGACTTAAATACATCGCAATTCCTTTCTCATAGTAAGCGGCTTCATTAATAAAAATAGGGTAAACAGTAGACGCTCCCTCATAGAAAATATCTTTTCCTTCAAAAGTCAGAAACATTGGATCGCCTGGATGCAAAGGTTGATAATCTCTAAACTGAAGCTGGGGGTGAATCATGGCTTGAATTTCCCCGCGTAGGGGCAGCCCTTCTCTACGAGAGGCTGCGCTCAGGAACCGCTCGCCGTAGGCATCGCTTCTAGGATAATCGACAGTTCCAATGTATTTATAAAGTGTAAGGTGGTTGGTTGTCTGCGGAATATTCCCCTGGTTGCACCCTTCAAAATAATCTAAAACTGCATAAATAAGCTGTTCTGTTTCCTGAAATAATTCGGCGTTTAAAACATTTTGAGCTACAGCCCCAACTTCTATAACAAAACCCAATTCGCACAAAGAACGGAGAAAACCATTTTCTTTGGATTCTTGATTAATAAAGACTTTCACCAAAGGATTGATAGAACTTAAATAAGCACCTAACCGAAGCAAGAAAGGATGCATATCACAAAAAATCAGAGTTAACCCCATATTGGCAGTTGTGCTGTGCAAATCAACAATTACATCTACAAAAGGCTGATTTTGCGGTTGCAATATCTGTTGCATTGCTTTTGCCCGCATATCTTCATAACTTGAGAGTTGGGGATTTTGTAAACCTTGATTAGTGAAACAACGATTTAAATCTTTTTCAATGTATCGTTTGCCTTCTTCAATAGCTTTGAGATTGCCAAGTAATGCCAGAGTTTCAAAACTTGCCCTATTAATTAAATTAGGATATTGCTGAAACTTCTTGACTAAATGTACTCCTGTTAACTCATTACCGTGGTTTCCTCCAACGATCGCAACTCGTTCAATCTGACTCATAACAACCTCATATCTAAAAAACTACCCTACAGTTATTGAGAATGGTGCAAGATCCAAGATAGAAGTATAGCTGCTGCTGACTAAATCTTGTAAAAGGCTGACGCGATGTCTACGACGGTCACTGAGCGCAGCCGAAGTGCGGGCTACGCCTACGCTCCATATTAGAGCCAAAATATGATAACTGTTAAGCTGTTGGTTTTAGCACAAAAGGGGAGGAAATTTATGGAGTATAATTTTCAAGCAATCGCTGAACTTTACAAAAACGCTCTCCTCAACGACGTACTCCCTTTTTGGGAAAAATATTCCCTCGACTGGGAGCAAGGTGGCTATTTTACTTGCCTCGATCGCGAAGGCAAAATTTATGATACAGACAAATTCATCTGGCTACAAAACCGCCAGGTGTGGACTTTTTCGATGCTTTACAACCAGCTAGAAAAGCGCGAAAATTGGCTCAAAATTGCCAGCAACGGCGCTAATTTTCTCGCCCAACATGGCAGAGATAGCGATGGTAACTGGTACTTTGCCCTGACGCGTGAAGGGAAACCATTGGTTCACCCTTACAACATCTTTTCTGATTGCTTTGCGGCGATGGCATTTAGTAAATATGCACTCGCTGGCGGTGAAGAATGGGCAAAGGATGTAGCGATACAGGCTTACAACAACGTATTACGCCGCAAGGACAATCCAAAGGGCAAATATAATAAAACCTATCCCGGCACACGCCCGATGAAATCATTGGCTGTACCGATGATTTTAGCTAACCTGACTCTAGAAATGGAATGGTTGTTGCCAAAAGAAACACTAGAGAATGTCTTAGCTGAGACAGTCCGCGAAGTGATGACCGATTTTCTCGACCAAGAACGGGGACTAATGTACGAAAACGTTGCCCCCGATGGTTCCCACATTGATTCTTTTGAGGGACGGCTGATTAACCCAGGTCACGGTATCGAAGCTATGTGGTTCATTATGGACATCGCCCGTCGCAAAAACGACACCAAAACTATCAACCAAGCCGTTGATGTGGTGTTAAACATCCTGAATTTTGCTTGGGATAGCGAGTACGGCGGATTGTATTACTTTATGGATGCAGATGGTCATCCCCCACAACAATTGGAATGGGATCAAAAGCTGTGGTGGGTTCACCTAGAATCATTGGTTGCATTAGCGATGGGCTATCGGTTGACAGGGCGTGAGGTGTGTTGGGAATGGTATCAAAAGATGCACGATTACGCCTGGTCACACTTTGCTGATTCCGAGTATGGTGAATGGTTTGGCTACCTGAATCGCCGTGGAGAAGTATTGTTGAACCTCAAAGGAGGCAAATGGAAAGGATGTTTTCACGTACCACGTGCATTGTACCTTTGTTGGCAGCAATTTGAGGCATTGTGATACCTGCGGCAGTAAACAACGCAGTCAGTTTAATCTCTGTTAGTGTACAAGTACTATTGGAAAGATGTCTCATGAATGTTGTGACACCTAAGCGATTTACGATCGCAGAATACCATCAATTGATTGAACTCGGATTTCTGACAGAGAGCGATCGTATTGAATTGATTCGAGGGGAACTGATTCAAATGACAGCAAAGGGAACGCCTCATACAGTTTGTAGTTCTATCCTATGCCGTCAATTGGATCGGCTTTTAGGCGATGGAGCAGTCATCCGTGGACAAGATCCCATCACCCTTCCTAATCAAAGTGAACCTGAGCCGGATGCTGTTATTGCAAGAGGAAGAGATGAAGATTATCTCGCTCATCATCCCTATCCCGAAGATATTTTGTTAGTAATTGAAATTTCGGATAAAACCATAGATTACGACCAAACAACCAAGCTGTCATTGTATGCAGAAGCCGGAATTTCTCATTACTGGATTGTGAATTTATCGGCTCGTCAACTTGAGCGTCATAGCCAACCGTATGAAAATGCTCAAAATAAGTTTAGCTATCTCAGCAAGCAGATTTCTCTATCTAACCAGTCAGTGGCGATTCCTGGATTTGAAAATACTTTATTAGACTTGAGTCGCTTGTTTCCAGACAGTGCTAGTGAATGATTTTGTTGGTGCGATGCCTACGGCGGGCTACGCCTACGCGTAAAAGAGTATTCTATTCTCTGAAACACGTTTAAATACTGATACCTTATGCTTTAAATGATTTAATTAAAGGTATTGCCTAAACAAAAAACTTTTAATATGAGAAAACTGTCTTTGATTCTCCCCTTAGCTATCCTAGCTTTTGGCAGTGTAGTTGTTAAAAGCCAAGAAATCTCCTCACCCAATACTTACACTCAATCTGTTACCCGTGAAGTTTTAGCGAGTGGTTATCCTGCTCAAGATCAAAAGCAGATTCTTGAGCTTGTACGCTATACCATTGCACCAAGAGCAAAACTCCCTACTCATACTCATCCGGGAATGCAGGTTGTACATGTAGAAGCGGGAACTTTAACTTTTACTGTTGTGGAAGGAGAAGCTAAAGTCACCAAAGCTAACGGCACAGAGTTGATTCTTCAAAAAGGAAAAACTATACAGATGACAGTGGGAGATTCTTTAGTTGAATCTGCCGGAATGGTTCATTATGGAGAAAACCAAACAAACAAACCGATTATTCTATTGTCTGCTTCTCTATTTAATGCTAATCAACCAAAAGCTATTTTAACCAATCCTGAAAACAGATAAATTTTTCAATCTACTTGTTCTTCTGACTCAGTGTCTTCATTATTAATTACAAACTAAATTCGGCTGCGCCATCCTCATCCACATCTGCATCCTTACTCATAGCAGTAGGTTTAAATTTGGAGCCATGAATTAATTCACTAAACGCAATTCCTGGATTTTGATGAAGAATATTCAACACACTCATAAAATCTCGCACAATTTCCCCTGGTGTAAGTAAGGCTTCTGCACCCAAGCGATTAATAATTTCTTGCACAAACTCTTTCAACTCACGATTTGTTAAAGTCTGTTCATACCCAAAATTGAGTGCATGAATCTCAGCTAAACGTTGCAAAAGCGTTAATATTTCTGCTTCACTCAACGGATTTAGTCGGATTACTGACCCTAAATGTTCCTGAACATTAGCTTGTGCAACAAAACGGCTTTCTTTTGTGCGTCTTTGCCAAGCTTGGTCTGCAAAAAGTCCTCGTTTGGGATCTTCTAAAAATTTAGTTGTTCCACCAACAACAATGCCAAGATGTTCTGCTTTACATTGCATGGTGTCGTTAAACATTGCGAGGAGTCGATTATAATTCTTTTCTCGTGTAACGGTGGTAGATATTTGATATAAATGTACAGCTTCATCAACTAAAATTAACAGTCCTTTATAGCCAATTTCAGCAACAAATTTAGCAAAAAGTTTTATATAGTCATACCAACTATCATCATCAATAATTACCCGCACTCCTAAAGCAGCTTTCGCCTCAACCTTAGTAGTAAATTCTCCGCGCAACCAGCGCATTGCTGCATTTTTTAAATTATCATCATCCAATCGGTAGCCACGCCAATAAGCGATAATCACGCTACCAAAATCAAAACCGTGAACTAAATCTTCAATATACTGAACTACTTCCCTAATTTTTGATTCAACTTGGTCATCAAAACCATCGTCATTGGGACGCATTTCAGTTTCTTTAACCACTTCTTGCTGAATTTTATTAATCCATCCTTCTAAAATCGAGACTAAAGCACCACCATCAGGACGAGTTTTTGTAGCTAGGTGGCTCATTAATTCTCGATAAGTAGCTACACCTTCATTGTTGCTTCCAGCTAATCGGCGTTCAGGGGCTAAATCAGCATCAGCTACTACAAAACCTTGCTCCATCGCGCGGTTACGAATTAGTTGCAGTAAAAAACTTTTCCCAGAACCGTAGTTACCAATTATGAAGCGAAATGCTGCGACACCTTCTGCAATATCGTCAAGATTTTGTAATAGGCTTTTGAGTTCTTTTTCTCGACCTACTGCGATATATTCAACTCCCACTCTTGGTACGACCCCTGCACCAAGAGAATTGATTAAAGCAGTGGAAATTTTTTTCGAGATTTTGAGCTTTGCCATGTATTACACTTCACTTTATTCTAAACGTAGAAGCACGCAGTAAGTAGGTAAGGTACATCACCTTACTACTAAATCTTACGACGGCAATAACAATTTAATTTGACGAAGTATGTCTAGCCATGAGGTCTTCATACATCGCTATCATTTTTTTGACATCTGTTATATACTCTTGATAAACTTTTGGACTTTCCAAATCAGAATTAATTATTAATTCACCAATAGTATCATTTGCCCGTTCATTTATAGAATCAATTAATAAATTTGGCATAGTAATATTTGCTTCGGCAATTTTTTTAATAGCACTATTGGGATTATCTTGTTCAACTATAGCTTTTAATACTTGTAATTCATGTCCTGGAAGATTTCCGAGAAAATTAGTCCATTCTTCGGGGATATTTTCCGATGTCTCAACTTCCGAATTGACAATTACATTTGAAGATTCAATTATTTCCGAAAATGGAAACAATTCAATATCATCTTCTTGGGAATTCTCCGACAAAGGCTCTGGATTCAAGGTTTCTACTTGTTGTAATAATTCCCATACTTGATTTTGTAATGAGTCTCGTTCTTCTTGCAATAATGAAACTTGTCCTTGTAGTTGCTGCAACTCGGCTTTGTATTCTGCTAGTTGAGTTTGTGAAGAATTAAGAATAGCTTGGATATTTTCTCTTTCGGTTTTCGTTGCTACCAACAATTGATTATTTTGGTTTGTCTCAACTTCTAGCTCTTGAATTGTAATTCGCAGTTCATATAATTTTTCTTCTAATTGGGGTTTGAGTCTGCCTAAAAGAGTTAAATTACTTTCAGCTTCTTGTTTCTCGTGTTGTAGCTCAGAAATTTGGCTTTGTAATTGGGTGATTTCAGCACGAGATACATTACAATTTGACTCTAGACGGCGCTTCTCTGCTGTGAGGATAGAAAATGCATTGTTCAATTCAGTTTGATTTTTCTGCAAATTGTTAATTTCAGTTTGCAGACTACTAACTTCTGTTTCTAATTGCTTCTTTTGTCCTGCAAAGGTTCTTAATTCTCGATGTAGGCTATCTCTTTTGCTACGGCTTTCTATGACTTGATTTTGCAACTGTTGTGATTCAGCATATAATAAATTATGATGTTCTTGAATTTGATTTATTTCTCTGACAACGCGAGCCTTTAATCCCTCCATATCTTTAATTCGCTTGCGCAGAGAACCTATAACAAACATTTCATAATTTCTGCGTCGCTTGTCTATGAATAATGCTGTTGTATGGATAGTAACGGCAGTAATTACACCTGTGAGAAAGGCTTTATTAAAATCCCAGCTTGGGACAAGGCTAAGACCAAAACTCACACTAAAGGCAACTATCACTAGTATAAATCGATTGCTGATCGTTACTGATTGCATATTGCTGGTTTTTAGCGTAATTAAATTATCTGAATAAGTAGCTCTCATAGTAATTTTTAATTAAAAATTATATACATATAAAATGCTTAATGTAAGTAGTTGCTAATCCATTGTTTTGTTTAGGAAAACAAGGCATATTTGTCAGCTTTAGTATCATAGTCGTTCTCAAACATTTAATTTGACTTACTGGTGCATAGCATTGTTGTGTAAATCACAAAAAAGTACAATCACCAATAAAATTTAATATTACGTGTTGGATATATTATTACTTGTATTTAGAAGTGTTAAATCTGCTTTTAAAAAATCAACAAACTGTCGTGCTGTACGTCCAGAACGACCATTGTGACGAGTGGCCCATTGTAATGCCTGAAATTCCAAATCTTCTTGGGTAATATTAATTTCAGCTTGTACCGCTAGATGTTGTACAATTTTTAAATAAGTTTTCTGATTAGCTGGTTCAAAAGTTAAGGTTAAACCAAAGCGATCGCTAAATGAAAGCTTCTCCTGCATCGTATCCCAGGCATGGATTTCTTCGTTATCCTTTGGTGCAGGTCTATCCACAAAAAACTCCCGAATCAGGTGGCGGCGATTGGAAGTAGCATACACAACTACATTTTGAGGCCGCGCCGTTAAATTACCTTCTAAAACTACCTTGAGAGCTTTAAAGGCATCATCATCTTCTTCAAATGAAAGGTCATCGACAAAGATAATAAATTTTTGTGACACACCCCGTAAATGTTCCACGATTTCTGGTAAGTCTTTTAAATCAGATTTTGCTACTTCCAATAAGCGGAGGCTGCGATTGCTATATTCATTCAACAAAGATTTCACTAAAGAAGATTTGCCAGAACCGCGACTACCGTAAAGTAATACATGTAGTGCCATCTCTCCTGATAATAAAAACTCTGTATTTTTCAGCAAAGCATCTTTTTGAGATTCGTAACCGACAAGCGCACTCAGTTTAACCGGGTCAGAATACCTAATACCGATAAACTGACCAGATTGCCATCGTAAAGCGCGATATTCTGCAAATAAACCAGAGCCACATTGCCGATAATAAGCTGCTAACTCTTCTACAGCATCACCCCAATTATCTAACTCTTGTAGATATGTAGTAAATTTTGTCTCTACTCCTACTAATTCTTGCTCTTTATACCACACTACTGGTGAAATCGGCATGTGAGCTACGCCTTGTACCCATTCGCTCAAAGACGCGCTGCTACACTCATAGAGACTTTGCAATACTTGTAAATCATGCTGAACTGCTGTTACTAAAGCTGGAGGCAAATCTTCAAATTCTCGCACTCCCGCCAACCTTGTAAAAGGATTGTCAGAGAAGAGAATTTGAGTAATTAAATAGTCTTCCCAGTTTTGATTTCTAGCAGCCAAAGCGTGAAAGTAACTACCGTAAGCTTGGAGACAACCCCGTGCATCGGCTTCAGTGTAACGTATAGCTTGCAACAGTTCCAGAAATACTATCCCCACTTCACCTTGCAGAACAGATTGGTACAGTAAAAGTGAGGCTGCTTGGCGCTGGAGATATTGAACCCTTGTATATGAGGAAGTAATTGCCATTGGCATCGCTTTATTATCCATTAATCAACTGTGTGGTATAGCTAAATAGCTATGGTAAATTGTCTGCTGACCCTGGCAGTAAAGTCAAAGTCTACATAGGTTTTAACAATGAATTTAGGTATAGTTGCTGCTTTTGCCTACGGCATATTAGCGATAGTGGGTGGCGTTATTGGCTACATTCAAGCTACAAGTAGAGTTTCACTCCTAAGTGGTAGCATTAGCGGTTTCTTACTAATACTTGCCGCTTACTTTCAACTCCAAGGACAAACTTGGGGTGCAATTTTAGCAGTGTTAGTTACTGCTGTTTTAGTAGTTTTCTTTGCATTTCGACTGGCAAAAACACGCAAGTTTATGCCTGCGGGATTAATGACAATTTTGGGTATGCTGGCATTGGCGGTGATGGTGAATCAATTTGTGGCTTTAAGGTAGCATTAGTCTCTCAGCAATAACCACCCTCCTGTTTTTTTTGGTATGGCATGACTTTCCCTGCTTTGAATTATATTAGTACGTTTATATTACTGTAGGTTGTTACCCTTGCCTAATAACTTCTAGCATTCTCAATGAGTTATGGCGATTTCTGTCTAAATAAGGTAAACGGGTAGGGGCGCACAGTACCTTTATCAAGGTGAGCAAAATTGTTGGCAAATAATTGCTCTTGGGACTGTGTTTTCTGTGCATTTTTAGTTAAATAAATTACTTTTCAACCACAGAGGCACAGAGAGTAGAGAGAGAAAAGCAAAAATTTTATCGCCGTTACGCTTCTACGAGACTACTGTTGAATTGCCTTTCCACATCTTCCATTTCGTACTTGATGTAGCCAAGTTTAAAGATGGCTGACAAGAGTTTTTCGTCTTTTGTTAGCGTCTGATTATATTCTGATAGTGCGGCGTTATTCTTTCCTTTTTTCTGATAGACAATACCCCATCCAAAGTAGGCTTGTGCATTCTCTGGCTAAAGTTTTAACAGTTATCCCCCACTTGAAAAATGCCGTGTTTCAAGCTTGACAAAAGTACACTTACATAAGATGCGCTCATATAGGCTTTGTTTGCGATCGCCCATAGTCATTTACAATTTGTAGGTGACGAAAATAACGTGATAACAAGCTTTCCAGGGATAAATTCTGAAAATTAAATCAAAAAATAATTACTAATTGCTAAAAAACTCCGGTTTTTTTGGCTTGGTGATGATAAATAAAAGTAATAGTGTTGAATGTCATGCTTTGTATTGCGAAGGATTATTCAAATTCTTCGCTGCTTTGAGGATGACTACTGAACATCAAACACATCTGCTACCAATCAGTTTTTTGCTGGGGATGCTTCTTGGCCACAAAAAAGGCTTTACCACAAAACTTACTCTAGATGTATCTGAGTAACTATGCTGATAAAGTGTAAAGATGTCACGGCATCTTGGAGCAAATTTTAAAGGAATGGCAAAGGACTTGGTGCCATTTTGGCAGGTTTTACTCCCAAATATGAGATATTAGTAGATTGTAGAAATCTTTATTGTTATTCACATTTCTCTTCTTGCATTAGTTCCTATCTACTAAAAACTCTTAAGACCAAGCAAATTTGACACGATAAGTTTAAGTAATTTAATGAAGTAGGAAATAATACATGGTATTATCACTGTCTTCTCATAACGTTATCCAGTATCTGCAAGAGGCGGGTCTGTGTAGCTCAGAAGATGGCCCATCAGACAAATCTGAGTTGCCAGGAAGTAGTCAGAACAATTTCAATTTACTAGTGACTTTAGCAGATAATCGCCAACTGCTCATTAAACAAAAACGTAACGTTAACAACAATGACGGCGCGCCTCATGAATTGTTTCAGGAGTGGCTGTTTCACCAGTTGCTACAACAGTTTCCAGTTCTAGGTAATACTTCAGCAATCGCGCCATTGGTAGTGCATTTTGACGAAGAAAATTCGATTCTTGTCCGTAGCTACTTGAATGAATATCTAGAGCTTGCGACATTATACCACAACAATGAGATTTTTCCACAAGAAATTGCCTCTGCCATCGGCACAACTTTGGCGGGACTGCATCGCGCCACCTACAACCGCCGAGAATATCGGGATTTTATGGCAACTGCTCCCCAAGGAGAGTTTCGCTACGGGTTTTACAATCCAGCTCAAGGGGTAGGGTCAATTGGGCCGGAGATTCTTGGGACTGTTCCCACGGATGCACTAAAATTCTATGTTCTTTATCAAGAATACGAGAGTTTGGAATCTGCGATCGCAGATTTGGCATATAGCTGGAATGCTTGCTGCTTAACTCATAACGACCTGAAATTGAACAACATTTTGGTTCATTCCAGATGGGAGCAACTAGACAATTGTCTTATACGACTAATTGACTGGGAAGCTTGTTCTTGGGGAGACCCAGCCTTTGATTTAGGAACTTTACTGGCAAGCTATTTAGAAATTTGGCTCAAGAGTCTGGTAGTAGACCCTACCATTGAGTTAGAAGAATCTCTACATTTAGCGTTAACACCGCTAGAGATTTTACAACCTTCAATTATTGCCTTAATTAGAGCTTATATAAATGCTTTCCCGATGATTTTAGAATACCGCAGTGACTTTATTTCGCGGGTTATCCAGTTTGCGGGACTAGCACTAATTCATCAAATTCAGGAGATAATTACGTGCCGTAAACACTTTAATAATGTTGAACTGTGTATGTTGCAAGTAGCTAAAAGTTTACTTGTAATGCCAGAGCAAGCTGTACTGACCATTTTCGGAATATCAGAGTCAGAAATCCTGAATCCTGTGGCAAAGATTCATAAATTTCCTCAGCCTGTGAAAGAGCAGCAGTTACTTCGGATTTATTACGAAAAAACTCGGCTACGTGGTTGTTAGTAGTAAAGAGTAGAACAATTTGAAGAAGAATACACAATTCTGAATTCTGTATTTTGACTTCTTCTATTTTATTACAGTTTGATTTCTGAATGGATTAATGCTAAATTCCTCTATC
Source organism: Nostoc sp. DedQUE09 (assembly GCF_034530915.1). NCBI lineage: Bacteria > Bacillati > Cyanobacteriota > Cyanophyceae > Nostocales > Nostocaceae > Nostoc > Nostoc sp. DedQUE09. The sequence continues at coordinate 32,364 of NZ_JAVRCE010000005.1, read as the reverse complement.
AATCAATCGCTAAATTCTCTATTTGATATTGCTCAGAATATCCAGATTGAGTCAAATTTTTGTATTTACCATCCCAATTATCAACCCTTTGCTCTCCCGACTAAAATAGCCGATAGATTTCAGAAAAATTCCGTAGATTTACAACAGAAGTATCTCACTCTACTACTGCGAAATTTTCTCTATGGAATCTATTACAATGGCTCCCTACAAAGTACTTTGGCAGTCAATACTGATAATGCTAATCGACCGCAAAAGCATAATTTAGCAGATAATTCCATTTTGGAGATTGACTGGGACTTTTACGAGCAACTGCACGCCAGTAATCACGGCATCGGTTACTTTGACCCTCGATGGCAGGTGTTGCGGAAAGAGCCTGATGGGACTATGGCTGTGACTAAAGGCGGTTTAACACTTTATGTTGAGCCAGATTGCCATGTAGAATCCAGTAAGAAATCTACCAAACTGGGTGACATGGTAGCAATCTGGATGCCCAAAAATCGACTGCAAAATGGCTGTTACTTAGCAGTTAGCAATGTTGGACAGGAACGCCAAAGCAACCCAGACGCCGATTTAGGAGCAGGGCGAATCTACTTTAACTTTACGGCATCTGGTGCGATCGCTCTCATGGAAAGCTTGACACAGCAACTAAATGCAGCCTCGATTCCCTTTAGTTTTCAAGTTCTCCACAACCCTTCTGCTTATGGACGCTATGATTCAGGGCTACTTTACTTTGAACTCCCTGACTATCCAGCAATCCGCACAATCCTTCAGACTGTTTATATCGAAAATCAATCCCATTTCCAGCCCGAAATTCCTTTGTTTACCAAATTTTTAGCTCCAGGATTAGGTTTAGCCGAAGAACCAACCCAAAAATTTGCGGCACAAGAAAGTTTTGGGATGAACCGTTGCCAAATCGTTGCAAATGCTTTGTTGGAAGCTTGGCAAAAAGGTAAAAATGCGATGGAGGAACGGATGAGGGTTATTGACCAACACTTTGCGCGACACCTAATAGATTTGCAGCGTCCTTATCTCAATCCTAGTTCTAAGGATATATACAAGCCGTTAAATTGATGGGGAGTAGGGAGTGGGAAGAACTACAAGTTTCAGGACAGATGTGGTTTAAATTAAGATTTATGAATGATAGGACTTACGTATTAAAGCCTGAAATTTAGATCCCGCCAAGTCCCCCTTAAAGTTTAAAATTGATTAGTTTAAATTAACCAATTTTAAGCTATGAATCATTTAATTAACGAACTTTTTGTAAAGATAAAGTCTGACGACGAACGTGTACGCAGTAATGCAATTACTGACATATCATTCATCTTAGAAATTAATTCTTGGCAGTTACCACTAGAAAAAAGAATGAGTAGATATCATGGTTTAATAAAACAGGAGTTAATAAATATAAATTTAGCGGATAACGAAGAGGCAGAAATTGTAGAATTCCTACAAAGAGAGATTATTGATTCAAATAAATTAAAGAGTAGTTTATTATTTACAATTGGTAAAGCTTCATCAAAGACCGGGCTTATACTACTACTAGACATTATTCAAAATTACTCTTCTGAATTTAATGCAAATGAGTCTTATCAAACTTTAGTTTCTTTAGAGAGGTTATTGTTCTGGGATTATCATGGATTATCTGATGAAGAAAAAAGAAACATTGTTTCTCAAACAAATCCTACACCTTTTATAGAGAGTAAATTAGCATGGGCATTGAATAATCCTAATTCACCCCACTCATCTGAGTTGCAGCATAATGCCGAACGTTTACTAGGCGGTTTAAGTCAATTACTGAAAAAAACTAATGAATAAACAGCACGATATAGAGTTATCGTTAATTTTTATAACTCGTTAAGATACCGCTATCATTCCAATCAACTAACTCCACACGCCCTACAGCAACCTTTGATACTTGTAAATAAGTCTTTGATAGGACTTACGCAAAATTATGAAAAAACGAACCGCCTTCTCTGCGAGAGGCTTCCGCCAACGCACAGAGTCTCGCAGAGAAGAAATAAGAGTTTCAGAGAAATATTGCGTAAGTCATATTTGATACTCGTTAATGAGCATCAAAACTCCACTCTTTTTTGTCCCAATACCCAATTCAAAATTCCACAATTACCGGCACATGGTCGCTGGGTTGAGTTAACTTTCTCGGCGCGACATCAATAATACAACTTGTAGCACGCTCATACAGGATAGGCGTAAGATAGTGATGGTCAATCCGCCAACCTAAGTTACGACGAAAAGCGGCAGAGCGATAATCCCACCAGCTATAATTTCCACCTTCGGTGGTGAATTTGCGAAAAGCATCGGCAAATCCCAGTTTCAGAATATCCCGTAAGGCTTGGCGCTCTGTTTCTGTTGCCATAATGTGATTTTCTGTACTCACTTGCTCGTGAATATCCTTATCTTCCAAGGCGATATTGAAGTCGCCACACACACAAATTGCGGATTCTGACAACACCAGCAATCGCAAATACTCGTGTAGCGCTGTCAACCAACGCAGTTTGTATTCGTATTTCTCCGTTCCTACCGCTGCGCCATTAGGAACATATAAGTTTACAATCCGTACACCATTAATTACACCAGTAATCACGCGCTTTTGCTCGTCCCATTCGTGATGTAAATCTGGCAAAATCGCCCTAAACCCGCTACTGACATTTACGAGTGGCTGGCGGCTAATCAGGGCTACACCATTATAAGATTTTTGTCCTGACATATAAAGGTTATACCCTAACTGCTCAAAAGGCGATCGCGGAAATTCAGCATCCACAACTTTGGTTTCTTGCAAGCAGAGAACATCAACAGGATTTAGAGTTAACCAATCGATAACCTGTTCAAGGCGAGTGCGAATTGAGTTGACGTTCCAAGTAGCGATTTTCATTAGTTAATATCAGAATTTTTGTAAATTACTAATTACAAATTATGTAATTATTGTACAATTACTTAATATTTATATTTACTGTTATCTTTCCCAATTACCTTTAAATGAAGCTTTAATGGCTTGATCCCATTGAATATTTTAGTATTGTCAACTACCAAATATTCAATTTTGTAAGTTCTGCTACAAAACATTCTACCTCTTTATGATCCCCAAGACAGATGCAACAAATAATAGGTTAGCTATACGGTTAGAAGTGTAGCTCAGAGTTGACTTTTGCCGATAGTCAGTTAGATTTGTTGGCAGAAAATTTGCGGTACAGTTAACCGTTATTGGGCTTTTGATAGACTGTTAGGTAAATTTAAATGTCAAAAGAGTAAGTACAAATGCTCTTTACTCATAAAATAATGACCTAGATCATTATTGAGGACAATTTCATAGACTGAACCAGAAAAACTTATGAAAATCGCTCAGGTTGCCCCCTTATGGGAAAGGGTTCCACCTCCTAATTATGGAGGAATAGAACTGGTAGTGAGTCGCTTGACTGATGAACTTGTTCGTCGCGGTCATGAGGTAACTTTATTTGCCTCTGGTGATTCTGAAACTTTGGCTCATTTAAAAGCAGTTTATCCACGTGCATTACGCTTAGACCCAAATGTAAAAGAGTATGCAGTGTATGAAATGCTAGAACTAAGTCAAGTTTACCAGCGTGCTGACCAATTCGATATTATCCATTCTCATGTAGGGATTTCGGCATTACCTTTAGCGAGTTTGATAACAGTAACTCCTACAGTCCACACCCTGCACAATAATTTTACAACTGATAACCGTCACGCATTTAGCTACTACCAAAAGCAACCATACATCAGCATTAGTAACTCGCAGCGTCAAATCGATCTTAATTATGTCGGCACGGTTTATAACGGAATTGAGCTAGCAGATTACCCATTTGTAGCTCAAGCCTTAGAACCTCCATATTTAGCATTTTTAGGTCGTTTTTCGCCAGATAAAGGCCCGCACCATGCGATCGCCATTGCTAAACAAACTGGTTGGCGCTTGAAGATGGCAGGAAAGGTTGATGGAGAAAAATTGGAGTTTTTTGAACAAGAGATTGTCCCTCACATAGATGGTGAGCAAATCGAATATCTCGGTGAAATTAACCACACTGAAAAAACTCAACTTTTGGGCAATGCTGCGATAACTCTTTTCCCCATCAGCTGGCAAGAACCTTTTGGCTTAGTAATGATTGAATCAATGGCAACTGGTACGCCAGTAATTGCCATGAATTTCGGCTCCGTACCTGAAGTTATTGCCCACGGTAAAACAGGTTTTATCTGCAATAGCTATGCAGAAATGGCGGCAATGATTCCACCAGCTTTGGAACTCAATCGTCAAACCTGTCGAAAACACGTAGAAAACAACTTTAGCGTTAGCCACATGGTTAACGGATATGAAGCTGTTTACAGACAAATTATTAAAGACCGCATAGAATCGAATGGCCGCATTCATGCAGCTAACATTCAGTTTTAATCAACTGCTTTTTTGACTTAGTTTAAAACAACAATTTTTTTAAGGAGGACATTGGTATGAGTACGAGAGCCAACACTTGCCCATGCTGCGGTGGTTCTCTCCTGCGTCATGCTCGTCATGGTGAACTATATTGGTTTTGCCTGTCGTGCCGACAAGAAGTACCGCTGTTAACTGCTACTCGCTTACCTAATGTGGAAACTCGGAACACCGGATTGCTTCCCCAGCCAGCGGTGAATACCTAGTTTTTCAATCAATATATAAAACCTACTAAAAATCAATACTGATTTAGTTTAAACCTATCAATAAGCCCCAACTGGTAAAATCGAATGGAGCTAATTAATAGGTTTAATGTTTTGTTAGCAGCGTTACTTTATGGTCAAGAAGATTTACGCTTAGAGCAAGTTTCTGACCCCACTCCGGCGGCTGGTGAAGTTGTGATGAAAGTGGGAACAGCAACAACTTGTGGTACAGATTTGAAAGTCTGGCGGCGTGGTGGTCATGCTAGGATGCTGATACCGCCAACGCTGTTTGGTCACGAAGCTGCTGGGCGAATTGTTGCTGTGGGTACAGGGGTGACAAATTGGCAAGTAGGCGATCGCATCGTCGCTAATAATTCTGCCCCATGCATGAAATGCTTTTTTTGTCAACGTCAAGAATATTCCTTATGTCCAAATTTGACCTGGAATAATGGGACTTTTGCCCAATACTTGAAAATCCCTGCACCGATAGTAGAGCATAATATGTTGCAGATTCCCGATGAGTTGCCGTGGCAATTGGCAGCGATGACGGAACCTTTAGCTTGTGTGTTGCATGGTGTAGCGCGTTCTAATATTAAGCCCAAAGATAAAGTCGTCGTGTTAGGAGATGGGGCGATCGGGCTGATGTTTGTAGCGGCCTTGAGTGAGAAAGCTGAAGTTTTGCTGTGGGGAGGTAATAACCACAGACTAGAAATTGGTCAGAAATTGGGTGCAACCCAGACCTTTAATTATCATCAAATTCCAGAGATTCCCAGTGTAGTAAAAGAATTTACCCAAGGATGGGGTGCAGATGTAGTAATTGAAGCCACTGGTGTCCCAAGTGTTTGGGAAACTGCGATCGCCTGCGCCCGTCCTGGTGCAACAGTCAACTTATTCGGTGGATGTCCACGGGATACCAGCATTACCGTTAGTACAGAACAGCTACACTATAGCGAACTTACTATCAAAGGCGTGTTTCATAATACACCAGAGTATGTGCGATCGGCCCTTGCACTCATAGCTAGTCGTAAAATTCCCTTTGAGTTACTTATTAGCGAACAACGACCATTAAAAGATTTAGAACAGGTGTTTTGTGAAATGAAAGCGCGACAAGTAATTAAAGTAGCGATGATTCCTTAAATTGTGTTAGTTACAGTGTGAGCAAGGAGACAAAATGTTATTTATGGTAGTCGAGCGATTTAAGGACGGTAAAACTAAAGAAATATACCGCCGATTTCAAGAGAAAGGGCGCATGATGCCTGAAGGTTTAAAGTATGTAGATAGCTGGGTTGAAGTTAACTTTGATCGTTGCTTTCAACTCATGGAATGTGACGATCTACGTTTATTTCAGGAGTGGATATTGCAATGGCAAGACCTTGGTGAATTTGAGATAATTCCCGTCGTTCTGTCGAAACAGACAGCAGAGATAGTTAATAAGACACTTTAGCAGCAGGTAGATGCATAGTTTGTTAGCCTAGTCTCTAACCGTGAATAACTATTGAGAAGCTCAGCCTCCCTAATTAGTGCCGATGCTCATGCTAAAGCAACTTGTTACTACTAGGAAGAATTTCTCTGCTTCTTATAGTTTAATTGAGCGATCGCTATAATTGCATCTCTACCAACTAATAATAAATTCTTATGGCAAACACTATTTCAATTACCGATTCTCTAGTTCCTAATCCCGTCCCTAAATCAACAATTATTCGTTTGGAGAATATCTTTAAAATATATGGCAGTGGCGAAACTGAAGTCAAAGCACTTAACGATGTTAATTTAACTATCCACGAGGGCGAATATTGTTCAATTATGGGGCCATCTGGTTCAGGCAAATCCACAGCTATGAATATTATCGGCTGTCTAGACCGACCCACAGGTGGACATTATTACTTAGATAATATTGATGTGGCGCAAATGGATGATAAATCCTTGGCACACATCCGTAATAAAAAGCTGGGTTTTGTCTTCCAACAATTCCATTTATTACCCCAACTCACAGCATTAGAAAATGTGATGCTACCAATGGTCTATGCTAGTGTGAATCCGAAAGAAAGAAGCGATCGCGCAACAGAAGCATTGACGCGAGTAGGTTTAGCAAATCGCCTCAACAACAAACCAACTCAACTATCTGGTGGACAACAACAAAGAGTAGCGATCGCGCGTGCGATCGTCAATCGTCCCGTAGTACTCCTCGCCGATGAACCTACAGGCGCACTTGATTCGCGCACAACCCAAGAAGTCTTAGATATTTTTGGCGAACTCAATGCCAGTGGAATCACAGTTGTCATGGTGACACATGAACCAGAAGTCGCCCGTCAAACTCAGCGCATCGTTTGGTTCCGTGATGGTCAAGTAGTACACTCTAACCTCACCCCAGCCGACTTGAGTCAGTTAGCTGTCTCGTAGGTTCGTAAAGTCCGCAGAGGCGGACTTTGGTTTGTGTAGCCGCGATTTCTAATCGCCAAAGCTGATTACAAACTTGACGTTTTTCCAGTTTCTGCTTGTGTTTCGATTGGTTTAACATCGGTGTAACCCACTTCACCAGCTATTGTCCGAAACACTGACATTTGCTCTTCAAAATCTAGTCCTTCAATCTCGGAAAGCAGATCGTTAACTGCCTGACTTGGCTGGTAACTAGACGGTATTCCAACCACCGTATCTCCCATAGCTACCGCCCAAGCATACCAAACTAGCAGCTGGTTGTTTTCTTTTATCGCCCCATAAGCACGAGAATATTCTGTGTCTTTGCGGTTAACAATATCCCGCATAATATCTAGTTGCTGCTCATCGGATAATTTAAAGTAATCTCCTAGCAGAAGTGGTGCTAACTCTGGTTCAGCCGCAGCAGGAGCAGCGGGCGTGATCGAATCACCCATTTTTTTATAAACAAAATAGAACCAAGCTAATTTGGCATCAGTATCTAAGGCGTTAAACCTATCCACAAATTGTTGAGTTTCATTGCTCTGGGCTTGAGAAATAGTTTTATCGTAACTTGCAGTCATAAATTTGTTTCCAAGGAAATGTAATAGGCCAAACTAAGTCCTACCAGAGTTTGAGAATCAGATTCTACTATCCATAGAAATAGTTAAATTAATTGGAAATTCCAGCTTTAATCTACCTTTTAATAGAGGTAAAAGTCTCCCCCAGGAAGCAAGAAATCAGCACATTACTTCGCTATGCTAGCTTTAGCAATAAAAAATTTACCTAAGGTTTTAATTATGCCTGATGAAGAAGTGAAGCCCAATTTAAATGAAGCTTCCACCCAGGATGCACAATTAGCTGCTGAAAGCATAGCTAGTGGTGAAGAAAAAGCGCCAACGGTGGATTTTGATGCTGATTATGCAGCTGCACAAAAATTCAGCGTTAGTGAAGTCGATCGCACAGGTGAAGGTGCAGCAGCAGCTGATTCAGCTACTGCACCTAAATATCAAACCTCTAAGCCACAAGAGACAAAACCTCAAACACAGTCAACAGGCAATCCTGATGATTTTCTAGAGTCAGCAAAAGAAGTTGGGAATTCTCGGACTGAGGATGCAACTAATGTCAGCGATGATTTAGTAAAACAAGCTTTAGAAAAGGGTGAACGGAAAAATTAATTTTTCCTGATATCTTACTATTTTGTAATACCAATTTTAAAAAAGAAGGCGACAAATAGACCATTTGTAGAGACGTTGTAGAGACGCGATTCATCGCGTCTTTAGTCAAGCGTGTCTTGCAATCATTAATGGAATTGGTATAATATGGGCAATGTCACAAATATAAAAATTGAAGTTGTGACCATTAGTAGGCATTGCCCACTCTACTGTTTTGACCAATAGTCAACTGATTTTGAATTTTAAATTTTGGATTTTGGATTGATCCTAACGACAAAGGTACGGGGCAATATGATTTTAAATTTTGGATTGACAATTTGTTTTGCCTACTTTCTTGCGGGGCATGAACCGCAAATTTTCTAAAATCTCAAACTGGCACGGTCAATTGGTAAAATCTTCACAATCCACTTTTGACTATTTATTAATTAACGACTGTTCATCACTCCTAGTAGTTCGCTAGGTTGCTGAATTAAATAATCTGGATTTTGCTTGGCTAGTACTTCCGGTGAGTTAAAGCCCCAAGTCACTGCAATCACTTGGATATTTGCTTTTTTTGATGCTTCTATATCTCTAGTTTCATCTCCAACATAAATAACTTCTTGAGGTTTGAGTTGTTTTTGCCTCAAGACATTATTGATGATGGTTGTTTTGCCAAAAATTGTAATTCCTGAGTAGATAAAATCAAATAGGTGATTTAAATCATTGATTGTGAGAAATTGCGTAACATTTTCTTTAGAATTAGAAGTGATGATACCCAATTTATATCCTTTATTTTGGAGTTCTGTTAATGCTTCCTTAATACCCAGAATTGGTTTTAATTCTGGGATTTTGTTTTTTAATTCCCCTTTAACTTGTTTAACTAGAAAAGGGATTTTAAATAGAGAAACTCCTGAGTACTTAATGATTTCCCTAGATGTTAAGTTCTTGAGGAAGGCTAATTGTTCTGGGCTTATTTGTTTATAACCAAAGTCTCCAGCTAAACGATTAGCAATACTTACAAGGGCATCTACTGTATCAGCAATTGTGCCATCAAAATCAAAAATAATTACTTTCTGGGTCATTCTTCTGCCTGGATGCGTCAAGATTAGCTAGGGCGTTGCGTCGTAACATTTCTGGCTTAATCCGCCGCAAGGCAGATGCTGGAAATCGTTTATCCCACTCCCGATCTGAGATTTGGGCTAATTCTAGCAGGTGGGGAGCAATATTCACTGGATTTGGCTGAAACTCCTCAATATCAGTTGTTTGGGCAAAACGTTGATTCCAAGGACAAACATCTTGGCAAATATCGCAACCAGCAACCCAGCCTTGCAAATTAGATGCGATCGCCTCTGGCAATTCTTTGTCCCGATTTTCAATTGTATGATAAGCAATGCAACGATTAGCGTCCACAACAAAAGGCTGAGTAATTGCATCTGTAGGACAAGCTTGAAGACAACGAGTACAGCTACCGCAGTGTTCTGTGTGTGGGCGATCGCTCTCTAATTCTAAATTGGTCAACACTTCTCCCAAAAATACCCAAGAGCCATATTCCCGTGTAATTACATTACCATTCTTAGCAATCCAACCAATTCCAGCAAGTTGAGCCAGCACTTTATCTTGCACCGGGCCAGTATCTGCATAATAAAGAGCTAATACGCCTGGATCAAGTGATTTTAGCCATATAGATAGCTGCTTGAGTTTTCTATGCATCACCTTGTGATAATCCCTTCCCCAACCATAACGGGAAATTTTGGCGTATTCCTCACTTTCAGGACGTTGATGTGGTGTGTAGTAATTCAGCGCTACACACACTAGCGATCGCACCTCTGGCATCACTAAGCGGATATCCTGACGCTTTGGATTCGCCATCCATTTCATATCAGCGTGATAACCCAGTTCAATCCATGCTTGCAACCTCTGCCTTTCTATGGCATTTACCCGATCTACAGCAGTAATTCCAACTTTGTGAAAGCCCAACTCGCTGGCTTTTTCTTTCACCAGACTGCTGCTCGTTACAGAATACTGATTCATTTTTTTATCTGGATTTTGCCCAAATAAAGGCGCTTTTATTATATATGACGTAGTCAATACTTTTAATTAAGATTTGTTAAACGCCCGTTATATAGCCTGTCTGGAACCGCGTAGCAGTTCAAGACTTCCATCGTTAGGAAGATTTATTAATATGTAGCAATCTATCTCAATAGCAGCTTTTTTTTTACTTATTTTTGTATTGAAATTAATATTCAGACACGATAATACAGGTAATTTTATGACCTCTGCTGAATTTATATCGCCAGCCCAGTTTAAAGAAGAATTCCAGATTAAGGGAATTACAGAACCAAGTGTACTGCGTTATTTTGAAACCTTAAATGCAGGAGAATTTGAGGCAACTGCTGCCTTATTTGCGATAGATGGTGTGATGCGTCCGCCATTTGAATCTGATATTGTCGGGACAGATGCGATCGCAGCCTACTTAAAACAAGAAGGTCAAAACATCAAAGCTTACCCGAACACAGGAATAGCCGATACTTTAGACAATGGTGATATCCAAGTCCAGGTAACAGGCAAAGCACAAACTTCGTGGTGTAGTGTCAATGTCTTGTGGCTATTTATTCTCAACCAACAACGGCAAATTTCGTATACTAGAATCAAACTTTTAGCTTCCCCCCAAGAGTTACTTTCTTTACGTCGTGAAAAGTAAATAGCAAATAACTACAAAGGGCAAAGTTTTCAACGAATATTTCTCACCTACTTACACAGGATTTATGGCTTTATTCTGAATTCTGAATTCTGACTCATAAATAGCATGACTTGAGCATGACTTGAAAAATAGTAACTTTTGTCTATTGGACTAATTCTGGTAAAGTAGCTTCTAACTTCAGACAGTTAGCACCATTAACCTGCAACTTGTAATCTACTTTATCCATGAGACGATTCATAATTAGCCAACCATAACCACCTTCTTGCTTTTCCATCGGGTTTGGAGCGTAGTAGTTAGACATATCAAAGCCTTCGCCGTAGTCCCAAATTTCTAGAGCAAAATCCCGGTTTTTCACTTCTAAACGTAGTAAGATGGGTAAATTTGGTTGGTCTTTGTGGGCATGACGGACTGCATTAGAATAGGCTTCCACTAAAGCTAGTCTCAAACGACTTGATTGCCGCGACCAATCTACAGATTCCCCTAGCTGAATTTTTAAACATCCCAACAACCAGTTTTCAACAATATTCAGAAAATTCAAGTCGCTTGGTACATGAAGCTCACTTTTCATGACTTACAAAATCTCCAGTGAAAGTATAGTTTGATCGTCTTCTTGAACGTGATTATCTGCCTGGATGCGAGCTAGCAAATGGTTAAGAGAAAGTGGTTGTTGCTCTTGTTGTAAGAGTTGCCAAAGACCATCTTGATTCAGCATCGAACGGTTCACTGACTCAACCCCAGCCTCAGTTTTTACTGTTGAATCAGGATTATTTGATACCATTGCTTCTGTAATCCCATCGCTGGCTAGTAACAATGTGTCTCCAGCAGCGAGAACCAAGCGACCAGACTGCGCCTGCCACTTAGGCAAAATCCCCAAAGGAACGCTGCGAACTTTCAGGTAATTGGGATTTTCGGCTAAAGCACCTTGCCGTGACCATAATATTGGATAAATATGACCGGCATTAGTGTAGACCAGTTCCTTAGTGGTGGGGGTATAACAAGCTAACACAAGAGTGACAAAATAATTGTTGCTAATTAAATCTTCACTAAGAGCGTGGTTAAGGTTCTGCATAACCACATTCGGCTCTGCTGGCGTCTCTTGAGATAATTCTCGGCGCAAAACTGAAATAATACTAGCCATAAATAAAGCTGCTGGGACGCCCTTGCCAGAAACGTCACCCACTGCCAACCACAAGTCGCCTTTAGGATGGACAAAAACTTCAAAAAAATCGCCTCCTACTTCGCGCGCCGGATAGCAGCAAGCTTGCACCTTCACACCTTTAATGTCAGGTAAACTTTGGCGTAGCAGGTTGTATTGAATTTGGCGAGCCACCTCTAATTCAGTGTGAATCTGCTGTTGCTTTTCTTGGAGGCGTTGGTAGAGTTTTGCTTGAGAGAGGGCTAAGGCTGCTTGTTCGGCAACACCTGCAATTAGTTGGATGTCTTCGTCTTCCCAAGGGCGATCGCGTCCCCATTGGTGGAGGGTCAGCACAGCCAATAAATGCTGATGGTAGCTAAGTGGCACAACTAGGTGGTGACTAGGATTACCGTCATATATATCTTGAGCGAGTTGATAATGACGGGTTTCCAGCACCTTTTCGATTAAAACACTGGAGTCAAATAAGCAATCTGATACATCAGATTTCGGATCGTGGTAGAAAAACTCGTCTTGGGTGAGGCGATCGCCCTCTACTGGTTTGAGCAAGCAACTGGTAGCTTCAAATGTTTCTCCAATAGTTGCGACAATTTTTTGCAGCATACTATCGTAGTCTAAAGATTCCCGAATTGCTGTTGTTACTGCATTAAACAAAGATTCTCGCCGTAGGGCCCGACGCAACTCTTGGGTGCGCTTCTTTACTAGGCGATACGTATCAGTAGCTTGCTCAACTAAGCTTCTCAGCCGTTCTGGATTCCAGGGTTTGGTAATGTACTTGAATACTTGACCAGAGTTAATCGCATCTACCAAATCTTCGACATCAGTAAAACCAGTTAACAAAATCCGAATCGTGTCTGGAAAGCGTTCTACGGTGCGACTAAAAAATTCAGTCCCATTCATTTCTGGCATTCTTTGGTCAGAAATAATTACCGCCATCTCGCCAAATTGATCCAAGATTTCCATAGCACCAAAGGCATGATTGGCTTTATATACTTGAAAATCTCGCCTAAAAGTGCGGTAGAGTAAATCTAGGTTATCTGGCTCATCATCTACCACCATGAGCTTAAGTTTGTCCGTCCCAATCTCAGCCATATTTGACTTTTGTTTTCATATATTTGAATGGTGAGATAGTATGATATTTATCTCACTAATAAATAAGAGAAAATCAGAGAAGCCATTCACTTTGAAAATATAACTTTTCAAAGTTCTGAGTTTCCCTTGATTATCCTCAATTGATCCACACCAAAATTAAATTTATCCAACTAACCCAGAACGCAAGGCGCGGACTGCTGCTTGGGTACGGTCATCGGCACATAGCTTATTCAAAATATTGCGAACGTGAGTTTTAACAGTGCCAACTGTGATATAAAGTCTTTCCGCAATTACTGCATTACTACAACCTTCGACAATCAACTGTAACACTTCCAATTCCCTTTCTGTCAGGGTGTAAGGTTGAATTCCTTCCAGATTCTCAAAAGAATCTGGATTAGGAGCAATAGTCTTGGAATCGACCAAAACCGATTCCAACTTTTGAGGATTTTGTTGCGCTTGTTGTAATACAATCCGAGCGATCGCTGGATCGATCCAGGCGTTGCCATTGTAAGTTACTCGTACTGCTTCCAGCAAATTATCAAATTTGATATCTTTCATACAGTAAGAGTCTGCACCAGCGGCAAAAGCTGCCAACACCGCTTCTTTGTTATCCCGCAACGTCAAAATTAACACTTTTGTAAGTAGCTGCTGGCCATTAGTAGTAGATTTTACCTCCCGTGTTAACTCAATGCCATCTTTATCTGGTAAACCAATATCGACAATGGCAATATCTGGTTGTAGCATTTTTAACATTTTTAGACCCTCAGCAGCATTAGCAGCTTCACCTACAACTTCAATTTCATCCTTTTGCTGTAGTGCTGTACGAATACCCACACGAGTTAGGTCATGGTCTTCAATCAGAGCGATACGAATTTTACTCATAGCCAACTTCAGCCCGTTACACTATAACCATAAAGTCGAGTTTCGTGACATACTCCCACACTAGCTGCAAGCAGTATAGTGGGAGCTTCTATTCCCGGAACCAGAGTTGCGAGTTGAGCGTTTTATACTGAGTGAATATTACACTTTAACAATAAAAGTTGGACTGGTTCAGCCCAAGTACAAGCGCCCAAGATTAATAGACAAAGGAGTGAAATTAATTATGTGTTATCTAAAACCCTTATATATTACGTAGCAGGGCTGCGTATATACATTCTTGTTCACTATTATGTCTATTTAGTTTAATTATGCTTACTCTCGTTGCAGGGCAAAGGGAAATCTCTTTTGCCTAAGTTCTAATATAAAAAAATTTGATAAACTTAACATTCATGCAAAATCTGGTGTGAGTATTACTTAAGAATAGGCTATGTCTAACGGCAATCAAGCATTTTCAGTGTTGGGAATACCAGTTCATGTGATGGCTGACTATCCAGGCTGGTTGTTAGAATGCCTGCACACAGGCAGAGGAACTCATGTCGTAACGCTCAATGCAGAAATGACTATGCAGGCAGAGCGAAATCAATTATTAGCTCACGTGATTAAAAATGCTGAACTGGTGATTCCAGATGGAGCTGGGGTTGTTCTGTATTTACGATGGCTGTTATGGCAAAAAGTGCAGCGGTTTCCAGGGATTGAATTAGCAGAAAAACTTTTGCAAGCACTTGGGCAACAAAAGACAGGGACCAAGATATTTTTCTATGGGGGAGCGCCTGGAGTGGCGGCAAATGCGGCAGATTTTTGGCAGCAGCAAATTCCAGATTTGAATATAGTCGGCACTCACTCAGGCTACCATTCTCCAGAAGAAGAAGCACAATTGCGACAAACTCTGGCTCAATTGCAGCCACAAGTGATTTTTGTTGGTTTGGGAGTGCCACGTCAAGAGTTATGGATTGCCGAAAACCGCCATTTGTGTCCCCAAGCAATTTGGATTGGCGTTGGTGGCAGTTTTGATATTTGGTCGGGAACTAAAACTCGCGCTCCCGCCTGGTTAGGAAATAATAATTTGGAATGGTTGTATCGCCTTTATCAAGAACCTTGGCGCTGGCGGCGGATGTTGGCTTTGCCAGCGTTTGCTGTGAAAGCGTTTGTTTATCGTTTGACAGCAAGGGGTGCAATTAGTTAAGAGTGCTGAGTGCTGAGTGCTGAGTGCAATTAAGTTAAGAGTTATGAATTCTGAATTCTGAGTTCTCAGCGCTGAATTCTGAGTGTTCTTACTTAGTTAGTATTAAAGTCTTGAAAAAATTTTAAATTTTCTTTGTTGAATTTTAAATTCCCAGGCGAAACCTGGGAATCCTTATTTTGGGGAGAATGTCACATTTAAGCAGTCAAACTGTTTGATTGTGGGTATGAGGAAAATTTCACAATGCCAGTATTAACAACTCAAGTTAAGACAGATAAATCCGTTCATGGAGAGGACAGTGAAACTCAACAGCACGGTAGCAATACTACTACAAAAGTACAATTGCAATCTGTAACCAAGACTTATGCTAACGGCACTCACGCCTTATTGAATGCAAACCTTGAGGTAAAAAAGGGAGAATTTCTGTTTATCACGGGGCCAAGTGGTTCTGGTAAATCAACGCTCTTGAAACTGCTGTATGGCCAGGAGCTGCCTACACAGGGAGAAGTAATTGTTGATGAATGTAATGTAGCGGATTTGCGGGGCGATCGCTTGTCATTATTACGGCGACGAATTGGTATTGTGTTTCAAGACTACAAACTCATTAGTCAACGAACAGTAGCAGAAAATGTCACTTTTGTGCTGCAAGCTCAAGGGTATACCCGTAAAGAAATTCAACGACGTTTAGAACCAACTTTAAAGCTGGTAGGTTTGCTGAGTAAAGCTGACTGCTTTCCAGATCAACTTTCTGGAGGAGAGCAACAGCGGGTGAGTATTGCCCGTGCGATCGTTGGTACACCACCCCTACTGTTGGCCGATGAACCTACTGGAAATCTTGATCCAGATAATTCCTGGCAAGTAATCCAGATTCTCCAGAAGTTAAATTCCTTTGGGGCTACGGTCATTGTCACCACCCACGATGAACAATTGGTACGGCGGTGCAATCATCCAGTAGTGCAAGTTCGTAATGGAACGTTGTCTCGAAAATAGTTATTTGTCATTAGTCCTTAGTCATTGGTCATTTGCAAAGGACAAAGGACAAATAACTAATAAACGTGGTGTTTGACTTTTGCTGATACGGGTACGAAAGGTACTGCTGTTTTAAGGGGTAGCACTTGTAGGCGATCGCAGGCTTGTAAACTCTTAAAAGCTGCCTCTCGCACTACAACTTCTTCCTCTCGACTGAGTAGGAGTTGCAAGCATTGGACAATATCTTGCTGCACTGAAGAGTCAACTCGCTTACGACTGATGAATTTACTTAGTTGACCTAGAGCTATCAACCGCTTCAATGGATCTTTTTCTGTTAAATTCATCAACAACCGATCGAGATGGTCTTCTTCTCGATTTTCATAGAAGTTGACAATTTGCCATACCAATAAAATTAAAGTTAACAGGGTTCCCACACCTTGCGCGATCGCACCAGCAGCAATCCAGTGACTGTGAGAGTCCACCCATATTGCCGCTGCCATGTAAGTGCTGACAGTAGCAATACCACCACTGATGACTGCTAAAACTAACCGACGATTTGAACTATTTAAGAAATTACGTATTTTTGACCAGCGCAATTGCCAGTCCCACTCCTGCATTGAGTAAACCAATACCATTACTCCAATGCCGATTAAGAGAGCCAGTAGCAGTTTCCAGTTCCACAACAACATGGCAATGATAATTGTCAGGAACCCAAGAAAGCCCCCAGGGCCAGAGAAACGTTTAAATGTTTGCTGCTTCATGGCTCCCTTTGTCTTGAATTTTGGAAGCGACCAGTTCCAGTTGGGGATTTGGTTGATCAATTGCTGCCAAGAAGACGAAGCCTGTCCCACAGTGTTTACCTACTTAATTACGAAATTACCTATTGTATAAGTTTTACTATGGATGAAGAAAGGATGAAGGCTCAAACCATAAAATGCCCGATTTTATAGACGGATAGTAGACTAATACAGCACAGCGCCAATTAACATACCATTTTCAATCGCTCAGAGCAAGGGCATCTTGTACTTAAGTCTTAATTAAAGACAAAAACGAAAGTTATCAAGGGTGAATTGCCCATCAAAAGTACAAAAGGTAACGCTGTGAATGTTATTTACATTTATAGATAATAAGGTATTGGGGGAAATTGGCGAGTCGGAATTGGCAAGATTAGAGCCTGGTAGTGCAGTTTGAGCGAGTAGTTGCCGATCGCGATCGTAGGCGGAAAGCACTAGCCGTTGCGAACTAGTGACAAAGGCACTAACTGAATTAACTGGACGCAAGAAAGTAGCTTCTAAAAATCCGCTTTTGGGCGCTCCCATTAAGACTATTAGCCCTGAATAGGTTGGAAATGCTGGATTTGATGGCTGTATTGCTAGAGAATTGTGAAAAATGACTCCCCAACGTTCATATTGACGCTCTACTGCTTCAAAACACTTCAAGTCTTCTAAGTCTAAACAAATACAAGTAGGTACAGTAAGTCTAGTAGCATCAAAAACTGGCTCGACCTGACTCCGCCTAGCTGAAGCTTTAATTTCGTTTTGTATATTCAAGTTGTCAAGCGCAAATTTAGCGTCTTCAATCGTTGGTAGTTTATTTAATTGAAGAGTAGCCTGCTTTACCATGACATCCCGCCTTACTATTACTTAGATAAAAATTAAATTATTTATACATCGAAAGCTGTGATTTTTACATATATTAAGTAAAATTAACAGCTTATTAAAATAAGCGTTTTAACTATTTTTGACGTGTTGACACTCAAAATTATTTATCGGTTTTTTGATAGACTACCATAAAAACTTATGCTGGATTCACGCCAGAGCGAGCCTCGCTAGCATGAAAAACCCTTATATAACAGTAATTTCAACGTTCAGTTACTTTATTTTTATGAAAAAAAGCACCAAATCTTTACAAGTAATCCAGTAATTTTATATCTACTTAATCTGACGCTAGCCAGAAGTCTGAGAGTGATTGGTTCGCTGATAATAACAATGAGTGGGGAGTTTGAACTAGACACATGAAGAGTGCTGAGTTAAAAGACTGCCTAGAAGGGACGTTGCTCTTACTAAGTACACAAGTCTTCAGTGCTTGTTAATTTACTCAGCACTGAGTGCGGTAAACATCTAAAGTGACGAAAGGGGAGGCGATAAATTACTGAATCTTCCCTTTGTGTGCCCTGCGTCCCAGGTATTGTGTCTTACTTGTGCCAACGAATCACTACAGTCAACAAAAAAGACTTATGTTTCAACCACTAGGATTTGAACAACGTTCTATAGATACCTCACTAGGTAGAATGGTATATTATACTGCTGCTGGAGCGCCTTGGGAGGATGATGTGACAGCCAAAGACGATCGCGAAACTTTGGTATTCTTGCACGGCTTTGGTGGTGGGTCTTCTGCTTATGAGTGGTCGAAAGTTTATCCGGCTTTTGCGGCTGAATATCGGGTCATTGCGCCAGATTTGCTTGGTTGGGGTAGGTCTGAACATCCAGCACGGAGTTATAATATTGACGATTATTTGACCACGATTCGGGAGTTTTTCGAGCAGACTTGTACTGGACCAGTAACAGCGATCGCTTCTTCTTTAACCGCAGCATTTACAATTCGGGTAGCAGCAGCTCGTCCTAATTTATTCAAGTCTTTAATTCTTACCACCCCCGCCGGACTTTCTGACTTTGGCGAAAACTACTCCCGTAGTTTTTTTGCCCAGTTAGTTAGCGTTCCCATTGTTGATCGTTTACTTTACAGCACTGGAATTGCTACTAGTGGTGGTATTCGCAGCTTCTTAGAACAAAGGCAATTTGCTCAATCGAATCGAGTCTACCAAGAAATTGTAGATGCTTATCTAGAATCTGCCCTACAGCCTAATGCTGAGTATGCAGCACTGTCCTTTGTTCGTGGCGATTTGTGCTTTGACTTATCCCTTTACATTCAACAATTAACCACTCCCACCGCCATTATTTGGGGACAAAAATCAGAATTTACAGGCCCTTCAATTGGTCGCCGCCTTGCTGAAATCAATCCCCAAGCAATCCGATTTTTTCAACAATTAGAAGATGTTGGATTAACACCACAGTTGGAATTGCCAGCAGTGACAATCGGGTTAATTCGCAAATTTTTGCCTTTGCTTAATTAACATGAGTCGTAGAGACCGAGATTGCACTGGGTTCGCCCCGCCGCATTAACGCGTCTCTACATTCTTTTTCACCAGATGTTTAATAAGATTGCTAGAGAAAATTATCAACAAAAGTGATAATACTATTTGTCTTTCAATCTGATATCAATGACAGTTGCATTGAAGTTGTAGTTAAAACCTTCTAACTCAAATGGCATCCCAATTTTCACTTTACTGTTACCTAAAACTGGCCCACTTTCAGTAACTTGGGCTTTGCCATCTAAAGTTAAAAGAAAATCTGTACTGTAATTGTTGCTCTTGGGATCTGGCAGTTCTTTAACAGTGCCATCCGGTTGGAAAACATTGACTGTTCTAGGTAGCTGTTGAATAGATTTAATTTCAATCTGTCCGTAGGGTTGATTGCGGATAATCACATTGGTTTTTCCGCCTTTTTTTAAACCATTGTCAATTAATCTTCCTGGGTCACGTACATTCAAACCACGAACTACTAAGTCGACTTCTATGGGTACTGTTTTTGCACCAACTTGGGCGACAGAACCAGAAGTGCCAGGAAAAACAAAGATGCCAAAGATAACTAGTAGAATTACCAGTAAGGCACCTAAATCTAGAAGATTGATTTTGCCAAACAAGCGACCTTTTGAATCTAAAATAGCCATAAAAAGTTTTCCAAGGTAATAGCGAAGTAATGGATTGTAGCCAGAAAGTTTTCGATGGAAACGGTAATTTTCCCTATTTGGTAATAACTCAAAGTATTCGGGGGTTGCGGTTATGCGACAGTTTATCACGAGTTCGTAATTTCCGAGGCACGGCAGCTAACCCTCAAACTTTTACCAGTTAATACTGACGCACCTAGAAAGTAAAATCTAGTGTTTAAGCCTATCTCTAGAGAGAATCCCTAGCCTCACACAATTCGGTAGATTTGCATCAAGATTATCTGTATGACAACTCCTTTGGTCTTGAATTAAGAATGCAACTTAGAATACTCTAAATCCGTCTTATAATTTGTCCCCTCATTTGATGTTCTTCCGAAATAATCTTCAGAGTGTATTATGTTCAATTGGAAAGGTTTTGCTGCAAATTACCGTGTATGGCGGCGTCGCTGGTTTTATCCCCTAATTTCAGTGGTAGTCGCCTTGAGCCTGTGCCTGAGTACACCTTTGCCTGGAAGAACTTTAGACTTCTTGCCTCTTATATTGCAGGGAGTCCAGGTACTTCAGCTTTCTAATATATCCGATCGCCAGGAAACTGATATTGGCAAACAGATTAATCAGCAAATACTAGGGAGTCAAGTCAGACTTTACCGTAATTCTGAAGTTAATAGCTATGTCGAACAAATCGGTCGGCGTTTAGTGGCTAGTAGCGATCGCCCTAATCTTCCCTTTACGTTCCAAGTCGTTGAAGATGATGCTATTAATGCCTTTGCCACTTTAGGAGGTTATGTATATGTCCATACGGGTTTGCTGAAAGCCGCCGATAATGAAGCGGAACTCGCCAGTGTCATCGCCCATGAAATTGGTCATATTGGCGGGAAACACCTGGTTAAACAGATGCGGCAAAGAGCGATCGCTAGTGGTTTAGCATCAGCAAGTGGTTTAGATCGCAATACGGCTGTGAACATTGGTGTAGAACTTGCCTTGAATCGTCCTCGCAGTCGTCAAGATGAATTTGATGCTGATCAAAGAGGGTTAAGAACTTTGACACGCGCTGGTTATGCCCAGTCTGGGATAGTTTCTTTTATGCAAAAGCTGCTGAAAAAGGGTGGTTCTACGCCGACATTTTTGAGTACTCACCCCGGAACCAGCGATCGCATTGATGCCCTCAGACGTGCAATTAAATCTCAACCTAGTAATGGAAAATATGGCTTGGATAATGCTAGTTATAAAGCTAATATTCGACCATTAGCGAAGTCTTGAGGAAATTGGGATAGAGGAGGCAGTGTTTCGACTCCCTTCGACTACGCTCAGGGCAAGTCGCTCAACAACCAGGTAGGGGGCAGAAGTTCTTTAATTTTGGATTTTTAATTGATTTCTCCCCCTCATTTCAAATATTCCTTAATTCCTATTGCGGCGATCAACTTTAATTTTGGCTGGATCAACTGTACTTACAACCTCTTCTAAAGGCAGGGTACGGATATAGTTTTTAAAGATATTAACTTGATAAACCAACTGATTTGTGACATCTAGTCCAGTCAACCAGCCACTCCGGGGATGATAAGCGCCAGTATCTATGTCTAGCCATCCTTTGCCTTGGGCCAGTTTACCAGGAGCAACACCCGGCAGGGTAAAGGTAATGGTGTGACCGATGATAATTTGCTTATCTGGAAAGTAGGGTTTTTCAATGCTGTGAAATTCCTCTCGTATCCAGCACAGTTCATCGGCAGTTTGTTCTGTCACCGACTTGGAAGGGTCAACACCAGCATGAGTTAACCAAATATCCCCCAAGTCAAGGTATGTAGGCAAAGCTTTTAACCAATCCAGATGGTCATCAGGAATTGGAGCCTCTTGGTAACTGGCCACGGTAGCTTGCCCTCCACCAAACAGCCATGCTTGCATCGTCGAGGAAGAAGTCCTTTCATTGGTCAGAATGTTTAGTAACATCTGCTCATGATTTCCCAACAAACATGAGTAGTTATTTTGCTTGACAAAATTAACTACTTGCGCACTGTGAGGGCCGCGATCGATTAAGTCTCCCAGAAAATAGACTCGATCTTCTGACGTGGGGGCGATCGCCTCCAACAATGTCATTAAACCTTCATAGTGTCCATGCACATCCCCAATTACAATTCGTCTGGGGCTAGTTTCGCTCATTGTCTCTTAGCTGCAATAGTTTTGGCTAATACTTCTGCTACAGTTTACGCTGTCTGGTTTCCGCAATGAAAGGTAAAAATACTGGATAATGTTTATTTTAATTTAATTCTTGTACTAGTAATAAACTTAACTTATTAAATATATACAACGACTATTGTTTTTCAGATATAACTTATAATATCGATGCCTAAGACTAGGTTTTTCTGCTAATTTAAACTACTTAGCCGAGAATTTAGGCTCTTGCCATATTCATCACTTTTAAGTTAGTTCACAATGTCTAATGGTTTTTCTGCTGAAATTAGTTCGCGCATCTGCAAGCACATGAATGACGATCATGCTGATGCTGTAGTTATTTATGCTAAAGCTTTTGGTGGTTTAACAGATGCGATCGCAGCCGAAATGCTGTCAATTGATGCACAGGGTATGGATTTAACAGCGCAAGTCAATGGGGAAACTGTACCAGTTCGCATTCAATTCGATCGTGTTTTAGTAGATGCGGAAGATGCTCATCAAACTTTGATTGCAATGGTGAAGCAGGCGCGGGTAAAGGCTAACTAGGAAATGACAAAATAATTGACACTAAATCTGCGATACATTTAATCACATATTTTTGTACATATAGCAATACTAGATTGGGGAAAGGTGAAAGGTTAAAGGGCAAGGGAAAATACCATACCTTTACCCCCGCCCCTTATCCCCAGAGGGCAGGGTGGTTTCATACGAACAAAGAAAAATACATAGTGAAAAACAAGATCCCCGACTTTGTAAAAGTTGTCGGGGATTTCCGGCTTAGTTAAGCTTAAAGTTAAAGCTGTGTTATCCCTCTTTTGTCACTCTCCGAAAACTTTTGCCATTTCTGAATTCTAGAGCTTTTGTATAGCCTGCGATGTCTACGACGGGCTACGCCTACGCGCGATTATTTTCTAATAACAAATACAAGACTGATTTTTTCTAATATTATAGCTTGTATTGATTGCCTCATCAGGTTTTTAGCGATCGCCCTCCCGGAGAGTGACAGAAGAGGGTTATAGCCGTAGTCACACAGATTAGGACAGTATTGATTGCTCAAAGTTTTGAAACAACTGGGTTTTGACTAAGCACTCAGAACTCAGCACTCAGCACTCAGCACTCACTACTCAGCACTCAGCACTCAGCACTCACTACTCAGCACTCAACTATATGTCGTAATTGCTGTAAATACTCACCCCGCCAGCCGATATATAATCACTTTTCCTTTCCAATTTTCTTCCACAAATACTAGATACTCGCCATTGGAACGCCGAAAAGCGCGAATACCGTAGGGTATATCAATCCAGCCACTTTCGCTGCCAACTTCTGGGCCTGGTTTTAACTGTTTTACTTGCGCTCCCGTCTTGGCATTGTAGACATATACCTCTGCGGTTTTGACTGTCACGGCAAATACATAGTCTCCCGCTACACTGATTGCTGCTGTAGACACTTCACGCTTCCCGGTGCTGTCGTAGGGAATTACAATCCGCCACTTGGGAGTACGATTTCCTTTACTCCAATTGTCAAAACGGGCAATCTCAGATCCAGCAACTCCAGCATCGTCACCAAATGCAGGGTGATCTACCGTAAACCCCGACAAAAACATACTATCTGTTTGGGGGAAATATTCGATCCGCCGCAAGTCGTTAAATATTTTGGGAGTAGTTTGCTTTTCCATCGAACTATAGCTGTAGATGGGGTTGCCTTTAGGATCTATTCCCTGTAAAGGATAGTGTCGAATGCCATCTTCTGTTCGCAAAGCTTTCCAAACATCTCCTTTGCTGTCTACCCACCAGCCGCCAATATGAGGATAATCTTTGCTGCGATCGTATTCGTTCTTTTCAAATTTGCCATTACCGTTGCGATCGCGCCAGATCCATTCTCCTTGTTCTGGTTGATGTGGTGGCCAATTTCCGGCAATAAATGGTAAATCTTTGCCATTAGTACCGACAAACATGCCGGCGGGTATGGCGACTTTACCATCTGTAGCGGGATTAAAACGATATATTTGCAGAAAGCTGTTATACATATCTGTGAGAAACAAAAACGGCTTCCCTTGGATGCGGCGAACAAAGGTTCCATCTGGCGATGTATGCAGACGTGGATCTTGAGGATATTTGAAAGCATTTAAGGTGTAGGCTTTGTAATTCCATTGCTTACCAGCAGCCTTACTGTAATCCATCAGATAGTGTTCTTGTTTAGTAAATAAATCTACACCATCAGTTTTAGGATCGGCATCTGCATTATCGACGAATATCAATCCCAGTGATCGCCACATTAGTTTTCCCGATGGCGAAAATTTCCGCAAATCTGTTCCTGATTTGTTGAAACCATTACTATTTATATAGATATTGCCGGAAGCATCTGTACCAACTCCGGTAAGTCCGTAAAGTTTCAAATCTCGAACTTCACCAGGAACTCCTGCATAGATACCGCCTTTAGAACCAAAACTACTCACCTGCACTGGTTTATCTTTGATCTCATAAGTCAACATTTGCTGACGCGGGCCATTTTCTGCTACTAACAGTTTACCTTGATGATTAATAGCGATCGCTGTTGGTTCAACAATATCTGCAATCTGTTGGGGCAATTGCTTTCCACTTTGGGAATAATGGAGAATTTTAGCAGGCTTACTACCATTTTTACTTTGAATAATCCACAGATTTTTTTGTGGATCAATAGTTATTGCTCCCGGATTAGCAAAGGTAAAGCTGCGGAGTTCCTTCATCGTCTCAGTATCATAAACACGAATCTGGTTAGCTGCAAAATCACTCACATACAACTCGTTTTCCACAGTTGCTAATCCAGTCACTTCACTTTTAGTACTGGTAATCAGCATACTTTTATCCCAGCCACGTCCATTCGGAAACGCCGCAGGTTTTCCTGATAAATCATAGCGTCTAACGCTATACCAAGTTGTTCCTTCTGGTGGATAATCTTCTTTTGTATCGCCCCTCGAACCTTGAGTCATGGCAATGTAAACATATTTGCTATTTGCGGTTACAGCTTTGCCACCGCCACGACTCCAGCCGTGAGTATCTTCAAGGGCAGCAATAACCTTACCATCTTTATATATTCCTGCCTCCATTGCCGCCTCATCCCAATGGCTGTTAGTATAAACTGTGCCATCACGAGCAACATACATTGCCTCAATATTGTTTTGTACCCGCAGATTTCCACTGCCAATAGTATTACCTATCCACGATGTTTTGTAGTTAAACGTGGGTGTTTTAGTATTGTTTTTTACCTGTGAATTTGCACTGTCAATAGTGTTACTTATTGACGATGCTTTGTATGTAATTGTCGGTGTTTCTGTTGTTGTCCAGTCTGTTGTAATTCCAATGCTAGTAACAATGACTGCAACAGTCATACTGAGTAAAAAATTGAAAGTTTTACTTCTTTGTAAATATCTAGTCTTAGATAATTTTTTTACTTTCTGATTGAGTTCATGACGAAGTTTTACTAACTTCGTTAGTAATTTATTTATCATATATTTTTCATCTTTTAATTATTTATATACAATTACCTTTTATGAAATCCGCAAAAAAGATAACTGTTTTTAAATTTACTAATATACAGTTGTTTGAAGCAAGATATCTGATTACATATCAATAAAGACCTATCAGGATTAAAAATGTACTATTTATATAAGCTTTATCAAAATCACATTATTGTATAAAATGCCGAACAACAATCTCAAAAGTAATTATTATTGCTTTTTTAGTGTGATTCTTGATACAAGTTTAGTTGCTTGATAGTGTTTTTTCCTTGATATATCTAGCATCCAGCTTGTTTGCTCGTGGGTAGAGTAGATATGTAGCAAGTGTTATTTAGTTAATAAAAATACAGGGTTAAATTCATTATTGACGTTGGGATATAAATAGTTTATAAATTGGTGTTCCGTAAAAAACTCTTATTAGTAATGTGTATTCCAAAATTATAGTGATTCGGGTTTGGATACAACACGCTGTAGGGGCACACAGGTATGTGTCCCTACTGTTTTAATATATTTATAGGATAAATATCGATGGAAGGTAATAAAGAAAGAAGTTTTAATTCAGCATCTGCATCTATTCTCACCCTTGGATTAGGCTGGTTTCCCAAAAGTCCCGGAGGGCTAGAAAGGTATATTTATGAACTAACTCATAAATTAGCTGCAAATCAAGATCGGATTGAATTATGCGGAGTCGGTTTACCAGAAACTGAATTAAATTCGCCGATCAAGCTGACTAACTTGGCGAGTCCCAATAGTGCTATTTGGCAAAGATTATGGTCGATTCGCACGAATTTTCAGAAAACAAGAACCAGTAAACCAGATGCTATTAATTTGCACTTTGCATTATATAGCTTTCCGATTTTAGATATTTTACCAAAGGGAGTACCAGTTACTTTTAACTTTCATGGCCCTTGGGCTTCTGAAAGTCAGCAGGAAGTTGTTAACAAAAACCTCAGTCTTTTAATCAAACACTGGCTAATAGAACAAAACACTTATAATCGCTGCGATCGCTTTATTGTTTTGAGCAAAGCATTTGGTAAAATTTTACATGATAAATATCAAGTCCCGTGGAGTAAAATTAATGTTATTCCCGGTGGAGTTGATATTAATCGGTTTCAACCAAATTTATCACCCCAGGAGGCTTGTGCAAAGCTAGGCTGGCCTAATAATCGCCGGATTATATTTACATCACGCCGTTTAGTACATCGAACCGGAGTTGACAAATTATTGCAAGCTCTGGCTATAATTAAGCCCAGAATACCAGATGTTTGGCTAGCGATCGCAGGTCGTGGTCACATCCAAGCTGCACTACAACAACAGGCTATAGAATTAGGACTAGCTGACAACGTTAAATTTTTAGGTTTTCTGCCTGATGAGCAATTACCTATAGCTTATCAAGCGGCTGAATTGACTATTATGCCTAGTCAATCTTTTGAAGGATTTGGATTAGTAATAGTTGAGTCTCTAGCCTGTGGTACTCCTGTTTTATGTACTCCCGTTGGGGGAATGCCAGAAATTTTATCAGAATTTTCACCCGATTTCATTACTACTTCAACAGAAGCCTCAGACATTGCTGAAAAATTAGAACAAGCACTTTTGGGAAATATCCCTATACCTTCACGAGAAGCCTGTCGCCAGTACGCCACCACACATTACAACTGGAATCAAATTGCCCAGCAAGTACGGAATGTTTTATTAGCTTAAACAAGTAATTTTAATAAATTCTAGGGGCACTACATGAGCCAAATTAGGTAAAATAGAGGTTTAATGAAAATACTTTTCTTAGATCAAAGCGGTAAACCAGGCGGTGCCGAATTATGTTTAATAGATATTGCTAAACCTTATGGCGATCGCGCTTTAGTAGGTTTATTTGTAGATGGATCGTTTAAAGATTTACTACGACAAAATCATATTCCAGTAGAAGTTCTTGCAACCCAAGCAATCCAAGTTCGCAAAGAAAGCAGTTTGCTACAAGGATTCAAGAGTTTGGGACAACTTGCACCTTTGATTACTAAAGTAGTTAAAAAAGCGCGTGAATACGATTTAATCTATGCCAACACCCAAAAAGCATTAGTTGTTGGAGCGTTGGCAAGTTTTTTCAGTCGTCGCCCTCTGGTTTATCATTTACATGATATTCTTTCCAAAGAACATTTTAGCCAAACTAATCTTCGCATTGCTGTTAACTTAGCTAATCGTTTTGCATCATTAGTAATTGCTAATTCTCAAGCTAGTCAAACAGCCTTCGTACAAGCAGGAGGACACCCAGATATCATCGAAGTTGTCTATAACGGCTTTAATCCAAAAAATTATCAAACTGATGAGTCTGACATTCAGAAATTACAGCAACAGTTAAAATTAGAAGGAAAATTTGTCGTTGGACACTTTAGCCGTCTTGCACCTTGGAAAGGGCAGCATATTTTAATTGATGCCCTTGCTAAATGTCCGCATAATGTGATGGCAATTTTAGTGGGTGATGCACTGTTTGGCGAACAAGATTATGTCCAAAAGTTACACCAACAAGTTAGTGAACTAGGATTAGAAAACCGCGTCAAATTTTTAGGATTTCGTTCTGATATTCCCCAGTTAATGGCAGCTTGTGACTTGGTGGCACATACCTCTACTTCGCCAGAACCTTTTGGTAGAGTTATTGTAGAGGCAATGCTATGTGGAAAACCTGTAGTTGCAGCCAAAGCTGGAGGTGCAATCGAATTAGTAAAACATGGACTTAATGGTTTTTTAGTGACACCAGGACAACCCCAGGAACTTGCACAAGTAATTATCACCTGTCTTCAGGAAACGGAAATAACTGCAACTATAGCTAGTAACGCGAGAATTACGGCTAGTCAGCGTTTTGATGCTGCAATTATTAATCAGCAAATTGCCCAACTGCTGTCTCATATCATGTCCGCTTAAATAGACATAATACCCGTGCTAACCCCACCCGGCTAAAGCGTAGCTTTCACTCCCTTACTCGCCTGCGGAAGGCAGGGTAGTTTCATACGAAAAAAGAAAAATACATAAGCCTTGATTTCTTGTTTTGTAGCATGGCTTTTTACCCCACTTCCATTCCTCTCTCCGTTTCGGGGAGAGGCTTTGAAACCCGATTTTAGTTTTCTCTGCTTGTATGAAACCACCCTGCTTACTCGCCTGCGGAAGGGTGCTTTGATGATTGATACATGGGCATAATATTAAAAATTAGTACAGCCTTGCACAAGTTTGCAGCGAATCGAATTTAAAAACTTTGCTTGACTGTGCGAGTATCTACACCAAGTTGCTCCATTTAGCAATGAGGTATGTCATATAATAAATGGTGTAATTAAGAATACTTCTATAACTGATACAACAGAAATATATTCAACAATCTACTGCGACTTTCAACTACCCACATTTGGTAGACAAAAAGATTTTGCAGACCATAGCGAGGTGTGATTAAAACACATTAACACCAAATCAAACAGATAAGGAAGACAAATTTATGACTTCAAGTATAACTTACACTTACGATGCTGCTGGCAATGTGATATCTGAAAGGATAGACAACAACAGTGATGGGATAATAGACTCAGTTATTACCTACCGCTATAACCAGACATCCTTTAGCCGTGATGACAATGGCGACAGCATAGTTGATTATGTCGAAACCTCTACTTATGATGCCAATGGCAAGTTGACATCCTCTAGCCGTGACAGCAACAATGATGGCATAGTTGATTATGTCGAAACCTCTACTTATGATGCCAACGGCAAGTTGACATCCTTTAGCCGTGACAGCAACAATGATGGCATAGTTGATTATGTCGAAACCTCTACTTATGATGCCAACGGCAAGTTGACATCCTTTAGCCGTGATGACAATGGCGACGGCATAGTTGATTATATCTCAACCTCTACTTATGATGCCAACGGCAAGTTGATATCCTTTAGCAGTGATGACAATAGCGACGGCATATTTGATTATGTCGAAACCTCTATTTATGATGCCAACGGCAAGGTGACATCCTCTAGCAGTGACAGCAACAATGATGGCATAGTTGATTATATCTCAACCTCTACTTATGATGCCAACGGCAAGTTGATATCCTTTAGTATTGACAGCAACAACGATGGCATAATTGATTCTGTCGATACCTATACTTATGATGCCAACGGCAACCAGACATCCAGTAGACTTGACACGGACAACGATGGCATAGTTGATTATATCTCAACCTCTACTTATGATGCCAACGGCAACCAGACATACTTTAGCCGTGACGACAATGGCGACGGCATAGTTGATTATATCTCAACCTCTACTTATGATACCAACGGCAACCAGACATCCAATAGCCGTGACAGCAACAACGATGGCATCGTTGATTATGTCGAAACCTCTACTTATAATGCCAACGGCAAGTTGACATCCTCTAGCGTTGACAGCAACAATGATGGCATAGTTGATAGAGTCGAAACCTCTACTTATGATGCCAACGGCAAGTTGACATCCATTAGCCTTGACAGGAACAACGATGGCATAGTTGATGAGGTCTCAACCTATATTTATGATGCCAGCGGCAAGTTGAGATCCTTGAGCATTGACAGCAACAACAATGGCACAGTTGTTAATAGATATACCTATATTTATGATGCCAACGGCAAGTTGACATCCTCTAGCAGTGACCGCAACGAGGATGGCATAGCTGATTATGCCGAAACCTCTACTTATGATGCCAACGGCAACTTGACATCCTCTAGCACTGACAGCAACAACGATGGCATAGTTGATTATGTCGAAACCTATACTTATGGACGCGCATCTGCCAGTTATGACTTCAATAACGATGGTGTAACTGATGCAGTTGGCATCTACAGCTACGATTTTAGCGGCAAGCTGATTTCACAGAAGATTGACAACAATAATGATGGTATCTTTGATCAAGTGACTGCCCTAAGTTACGACGCTAACACCAGACTAGCTGCACAGCTAGCTGACCTGAATAATGATGGCATCGCTGAGGAGATTACCACTTACAACTATGATACCAATGGCAAATTAACTACCGCAGATATTGACAGCAACAGTGATGGCACTACTGATACAGTTGCCACTTATCTGTATGATACCAATGGTCAACTGATCAGCAA
This sequence comes from Nostoc sp. DedQUE09, assembly GCF_034530915.1. Lineage (NCBI taxonomy): Bacteria > Bacillati > Cyanobacteriota > Cyanophyceae > Nostocales > Nostocaceae > Nostoc > Nostoc sp. DedQUE09. The sequence goes on along the minus strand of NZ_JAVRCE010000005.1, from coordinate 1,599 downwards.
GACCACTACACAAGGAATTGTGCCAAACCAAACCTTAAATGGTGGCAATGGTGCAGACACGCTCACTGGTGCGGCTGGTAATGATCAAATTAAAGGCAAAAAAGATAATGATAAACTGCTTGGATTAGCCGGAAATGACAAACTAATTGGTGGTCAGGGTAATGACATCCTCAATGGTGGCGGTGGGCGTGATATCCTCATAGGAGATTGTGGCGCTGATAAATTTGTGTTTAACAGCTTGAGTGATTCGCTGCTGTCTGGCTTTGATCGAATTACTGACTTGAAAATCGGTGAAGATAAAATTGATGGGCTGTATGCAGTTGACGCTGCTAATTTAGTTCAACTTGGCACTGTTACCCTACTGAATCTATCAGATGTACAACAGATATTGACTGCAACTGCTTTTGTGGCTAAAGGTGCGGCAACTTTTACCCTCGGTACAGGCAATAAGGGGCAGACTTTTTTGGCACTCAACGATAACAATAATGGATTCTCTGCCCTCACGGATGCTGTGATTGAGATTAGTGGCTACAAAGGTAACTTGACTAATTTAGCAGTTGTCTAATCAAACTACGCTTGGGGTGTGACTATAAACCAACTAATTCACGAGATTCAAAATCAGAAAGTTGTTGAGCGATCGCTAATCTTGCTTCCAACTTAGCTACACTAAACTGGTTACGCAGATATTCCAAATGGGCGATCGCATTTGCTTTATCGACAGTTAATCGAATTTGGGTGTCTATTGCCTTTTGATATTCCTGATTTACAAGCAGCACCTCAAAGCGGCGAGCCTTGCGTTGAGCATCATTTTTCAAATCCATCTCAAAGGCGGCGGTGCGATCTGCATTGCCTTCAAATCGGTTAACTTGGTGCTGCACTGCCATCAACTGAGAATCTATTTCATTAGCCCGTTGGGCAGCTTGTGCGATCGCAGCTGGATAATGACTCAGTTGCATCATTTAATAATTTTCCTCTTAGGTCAATAATGTAGTATTTAAGTATAAGACCAACCCTTGAATCCATTTACCAAAAGGCTGTCACAGAGCAGTTTTACACTTAACTCAGCTTGCTGGAAGCTATATATATATTATAGTCCAAATGTATTGAATTACAAGAGGAAAAGCGATGCTTGAAGTGCAGGGATGCCAATTATTTCCCACTAATTATTTACAGTCATTTTCCTAAAAATTAGCAAAAATAAAGTTCAAATAAACTATCAAAAATTTTAAATTTAAACCTCATTTATCTTTATACAGGGTATCTCAGGTAAATGAAGTACACGGGTATGGGCACAACATATTGTGCCCCTACGATTATCTGTACCTCACCAAGTTTTTCAACTTAGCTTTAGACAAAGGAGTGAAAATGAATGTAGATTGCCATTCATTTTTGAAGATGTCTTTTGAATAACATCAATTAATTTTGCCTTTGAAGATTAAGTCCGCTCATATAGCCATGAATTATTTAGCCGTCAGACTTCAGTCTGCGGCTAAGAAAGTAAGCCTGGTTATGCAGGCTTTTTATTTTCTGCTAAATTCTGCACTTTATATCAATTTACATTGAAGCTGCATAGAAAAGAGCTTCAAGAATAAAGTCATA